>NZ_MTCA01000306.1:0-2853 GCF_002150205.1 Flavobacterium sp. FPG59
TCCCTAGAGGTTTTATTGGTAAAATAATTCGATTTTGTAGAGAAAATAAAATTGAATATGATTTCAAGGATGAAAGGAGAAAATTAAAAGAAGTTTCATTTTTATTCAACGCACAACTCCTAGGACATCAGCAAATAGTGATTAATGCGATTGAAAAAAAAGATTTAGGAATTATTGTTGCGCCACCGGGTTCAGGAAAAACTATTGTCGGAATAAAAATCATTGCAGATAAAAAACAACCTGCATTAATCATCACTCATCGCAAACAAATTGCCGACCAATGGATTGAAAGAATTGAAACTTTTCTTGGAATTCCAAAAAATGAAATTGGAAAAATAGGTCAAGGCAAAACCAAAATCGGCAAGCAAATAACTGTTGCTATGATTCAGAGTTTATCAAAAGAATTAGAGAAACCTGATACCAGAAAAATTTTGAATGCTTTCGGGATTATCATTGTGGACGAATGTCATCATATCCCTGCTGAAACATTTAGAAATGCAATTTCAAAATTACAAACCTTTTATTTATATGGCTTAACAGCAACGCCATTTCGAAAATACAATGACAGTAAACTTATTTTTATTCATTTAGGCGAAGTAATTGCTGAAATAAAATCAAACGAAATAAGCACATCTAAAAGACCAAAAATCATCATTCGAAACACTGAACTTGATGTGCCATTCAACTCAAAAACAGACAAATTTGAAACTTTATCAAAAATTCTGGTTCACGATTCTACTCGAAATAAATCAATTCTTCAAGATGTAATTAGTGAATTGAAATCTGACAAAAAAGTCGTTATTATTACAGAACGTAAAGAACATATTGACTCGCTAAATCAATATTTAAAACAATCTTACGAAGTGATTACTTTAAGTGGTGAAGATTCTGAAAGTGCCAAAAACTCAAAATGGAAATTACTAAAGGAAGGAAATTATCAAGTATTAATCACCACTGGGCAATTCTTTGGAGAGGGAACCGATCTGCAAAACACCAATTGTCTCTTTCTTGTTTATCCTTTTTCTTTTGAAGGCAAATTAATTCAATACATCGGTAGAGTCCAACGATCGGAAATAGCTCCAACTATTTACGATTATCGAGACATCAAGATTGATTACTTAAACAAAATGTTTCTTAAAAGAAATGTCTATTACAGAAAAATTGATAAACTAGCCACCTTATTTGATGAACCCGAAGAGGAAATTACTGTTTCAAAAGACTCTTTCGTCATTGATCAAAAAATAAAGATTCCTTTTGAAAAACTTGAATTTAGATACGGAAGTATTGCTTTTAAATACAATGTTTCTGAAATTAAAATAGAACTTGAATTTGATATTGAAAATCTTGAAATTAGACCCGAATTTGAAGTTTTGAAAGATTATTTCTCTAAGTCTCTCAAAATTAAAAATATTACTGCTGTAATTCACGCTGAGTTTGAAAACGGAAAATTAATTTCACAATTGGCGCTATCCAATGATCTAGAAAAAATAACTCAAAAATTGATTGAAGGAGTGAAGTTTAAATTCATTGCGAAGACATTCTTAGGCAAAGCAAACACAATAGATCAAGAAAATTTGCTGGATATTAATCAATTGCAGAATGAAAGTAATGTCAAACTATATGACTCTGGAGATGAATTATTGAATGATTTTTTGCAGAATCAAAATTACAAGCATCAAACGCATTTACAATATTTAGCCAAGTATCACGAGAGAACTATTCTTAAAATCCGATTCGTTTTGAATCCATTTTCATTTGTTTTCCTTCTAGCGGGAAAAACGGGATTTCATATTGTTTTAGAAACCTTAAATACAGAAGAAGCAACCTATATTTGGCATTTTGGTAAAGACAGACAATTTATTCCCGACATATTAAAACAAATTGACAACTACCTAAATACCATTAGAAATAGCGGTAGACAAGCTTTTATAGAAAATCCGCCCGATAATTTCAGTAAAGTACTTCACGATTATTCCACGGATAGAAAAGGTTTTATCATTTGGAAAAATTTGATTGAAGAGAGGCTAACTTAAAAAAATCTGTGTGTGTCTTGACAAATACCTATCATAAGTATAGATAGTGTATGAAATAGGGGAACAGTGTCCTTTTACCATAAAAGCGTGACCCTCTTAGTACAGAATCCTAACCTCTTATTGAATTTAAGTGCCGTTTAAATCGTTATAATTTTATTTAAAACACTGTCATTTTTCATTTAAAGACATTTAATATCTATAAAAATTATTTTCCTTTTTTTTAATCTGAATGAGATCTTCTTTATCGGATTCATATAATAGAATATCCTCTTTTTTTATCATTGGATCAAGCCAATCTGCTTTGTCTTTTGCCCATATTAACCAATCTTGTAATTCAATCGTGAGTTGATTGTTTAATGAAGCTTTAGTTTCTAACTCATTTAAGTACTCTCTAACTATTTTGGCTTTGTTGTGATATATTGCATTATTAAATAATTCTTTTGTTCTTTGGAGTTCAAACTCTCTCTTCTTCTGGAATTCCTTTCTTATTTTTTCCTCCTCTTCCAATTTAATATGATGTAACCTGCATTCTTCTCTCCATGCTAATTCTTCCTTTGCTTCTAATTCAATCTTAGCAACAATTTTAGCTAACTGGTTTTCTAATTTTACAGTACCATCACTCCATTCTTTAGCCTTATAACTTTCTCCAATTTTTATAATCAAAATACCTGTTGGAATGTAAGTAGATGATTCATAAGGTTTATCCGAAGGGATTCTTTTATTCTTTTCTCTTATTTCAAAATGAAATTCAACATCGTTTACTACAATACATGGTCCTCTTTTATTTATATCTCTTCTAAATGAATGACCTCTGTATCTT
>NZ_MTCA01000288.1:0-3235 GCF_002150205.1 Flavobacterium sp. FPG59
ATCTTGAAAACTAACATTTGGTATTATAATGTTACATAATTCTTTAGGAAATTTTTTATACAAAAACTTATTTTCGATTATAGTCTCAATATCCAAAATTAATCCCGTTAATTTCCTAGTTTCTCTCTTCTCTTTCTCCAATTCTTCGATTTGTGATTTTGAAAACCATAATTCAATCATTCCTTTTTGAACATTAATTAAATAATAAGGAATTAAGACACTTAAATATATTGATATTGTATAGAGTTCGCCATTCTCAATTATATTTAAATTAAAAGTAAAACATCTATCTTCCCAATCAAATAAAGATAAATCTTTAAAATTTTTTAATGTTATATCTTTTCCAAAACTATCAATTATACTTGTTCTGAAAATTTGGCTTTTTTCAGAATCAAAGTCAACAATTATCTCCTTTAATCTTTTATATTCCTCTGTCACAAAATATTCCTCTTTTTGAGTATAAGCACATATATTCTGAGGATAGAAAAGATATACTAAATTGGTTAAAATTTTATCGATCATATTATAGTTAATTGCAATTTCCTGCTGTAAATGGGTTCGTCTTATATTCAGTTGCCACAATATTTTCAGTTGCATTAAAATTTACTCTTCCTCCAGGAATATACAACGGATAATTATGCTTTAACCTTTCTTGAAAATATAGCATTAGCGTTAAGTCTGATGTTCTACTACTTCCATATTTATCAATAACATCTTGTATTGACTTTTGCAGAGCTCTCGGAGCTGACGCGAGCGTCCCGCTCGTGAACACAAATTAAATCATAATATACCTCTCAAAAAATCGACTTATTGTCACATACTGCAATCATAGTGCTATTTGGCAATCATCACGAGCGGGGCGCTCGCGCCGAATGGCATTAAGTTAAGTGTTTATTTGTCATTCCGACGAAGGAGGAATCTCTGTTTGTACCTCGCGTGTGTTGAGATTCCTCCTTCGTCGGAATGACAAAAACATGGGGATTATTCCTTAACTTAATGACATTGCGCTCGCGCCAGCCAGGGAAATAGTATTGCTAAAAAAGCCGAAAAAACAAAATTTCACGACTTTTTTGTTTAATACAATTCATTCTTTGTACTATTACTGCTTAATCATTAAATATTCACCCGTATTAATACTGGCAGGAGTAGGTGCAGGATCTCCTTCTTTACGAATTATAAATCCATCCCAAAATATTTTAACTCGTAAAGCATCAACGCCATTCACCGTAGTTTTACGTATGTCTATACCAGCAATGTTAGGCGATTTATTATCAACAAAACTAAGCCTTAAACGTTTTTCTGTAGGGGAGCAACTAGGGCAACCTAGTTGAGTGCCAATTATTATTCTATTTCCTGTTATAATATGATTAACTTCTTCATCTGTATAATTTACGTTAATATTGGCTAGTGTATTGCCCTTTTCTATTCCATCTTTGATGAATTGAAACTCTCCAACAATAAGGTCTTCATAGAAATATCCGTAAGATTTTACTTTTTTCTTTAAAACAAATTTTAAGGATGTGTTTCCTTTTGAGTATAAATATGTACCATCATATCCATCAAGAACACCATTGATATCTTTGTAATATGAGTTCTTGGGTCCGTCTTGCGGCTCTGAAATATCATAGATAGGGACTTGTGCTTTACAAGCTGTTAAGAAAAGAAAGAATGCGATATAATAGATGTATGTTTTCATTATTATTTATTTTTAGTTACAAGGAGTTGGAGTTACAGTTGAATTATTTAAGGTAAGTTTATCAAAATGGTCTGTGGTAGCATCGGCTTTAAAAAGTTCAATTCCAAAATCTTTGAACTGCTCTAAAAAACTTTTCTCTAAGTTTCCATTGCTCTTTGAATATTTAATTGCTTGGTCTAAATGAATTGCCTTAATCCTCTCTTTTTCATTTTGAAACTTAGTATATTTTTCACTATTCCACACAGAATTGATCTGTGTTCGTAATGATTCAATATTTTCTATTTTTAACATATAAACATTCGTGTTTCCTGCAGCGTCCTTAGCAACTAAACCGGTAAAAGCTTCTTCTTTTCTATAAGACCTAGCCTCATCGTACACGCTTAACAAAAAGCGAATGTCTCCAAAAGAAAACATAGCATCACCATCAGACGGATGAGAATGGAATCCACCTACATTATCATAGTTTGTCGACATTGATATTGAAAACTGGTCGTTTGCCGAAACTTGAGTAAATTCATATTTAAAGGTTTCATCTGGATTCATTACTTTTGTCACCTCTACTCCTGCTTCTTTATTATTTACTCCTGCGTTTACTTTATCTTTCAACCAATTTATATTAGATTTCAAATTGATACTCTCAGTTGAGTCATAATCTAATAAGCCCTTAATCTGAGCGCAAGGATCCTCTTCTTCAACTACAGCTTCAGCAGATGCACCACCGCCACCACCGTATTTTTCAAAATCCCATATCAATGAGTCATCATTTGAATTGTCAGATGGTGATGACCAGTCATATATATAGTTGATTTGAATTGTAGCTTTCTTTCTTGGTGGTATAATAACTTCGTTTAATATTGTTCCTAGGTCATCAGAAGCTGATTTATTTGTGCCCGTTGATTTGGTATCATTTATTTTTAGTACAAACTGAGATACCAGAAAACCGTCTTTTACTCTGAAACCGTTCTTAAATTCGCCAGATAAATTGGTTATCATTATTCGTCCGGAAAAATCTTTTGTCTTTTGTTTACCATCAGGATACATGGTAAAAATAGCACTTTTTAACGTGTCATTTACAGTTAGTAGGACTATTCTACTATGCTGCGTTTTATCATTATTTAATAAAGGAATTACCGTTAAGAACTGATCGCTATTACTAATTTCTTCTTGTGTTATAGCGTCATAATTAGGTGAATTGCTCGTTTTTGTTGCTTTGTTACTGCTTGTTCGTAATGGATTTTGTTGCAAAAACTGAATTGCCTGCTCTCTTGATACCGTTTTAATAATGGCCTCATTCTGCATTAAGGCTTCTTCTGTACTACAAGATTGCATAATACAAAATGTAATGCTCATGAAAAATAAAACGATGCTTCGCCTTATTTCAATTGTTTGTTTGTTTGTTTGTTTGTTTGTTTGTTTGTTTGCTTTCAAATTTTTAAAATTTAAAGTTAGTTATAATTACATTACGTTTGTTAAAAAATTACAGAAGGGTTATACTAAGTAACGACTTCTATAAAATCTTAACAACATATTTTTTCAAAG
>NZ_MTCA01000350.1:0-1749 GCF_002150205.1 Flavobacterium sp. FPG59
CACCTATAAACTTGAAACTATTCATCAACAAGATTTGAAATTTAAGAAAGCCTCCTTGTGAAACTTTGTGAATTTTGTATCTTTGAAATGAATTTTTTGAACCTATCATGAAAAAAATATACGCTTTAGCACTCCTATCAAGCTTGTTAATTGTTTCTTGTAAAAAAGAAGCCGAAACAGCTCCTACTCTAAAAAAGAATGTAGTCCCATTTACTGAAGTGGGAAATCAAATGAAAAATGAAGCTGCAATTGCAAATCAGCCTCAACAAAAAGTAGTAACAAACTCGGTGCCAAATATTGCTACTGTACAAAAAGGAATGAATCCAGCACACGGACAACCAGGCCATCGATGTGATATTCCTGTAGGTGCACCTCTAAAAAGCACTCCTGCTCCTAGCGCTCCAACAACCAAACCACAAACTGTAACTACACCTGTAAACACAGTTACAACTGTTACAAAACCTGCAGAAAACACTGTTACTCCCGAAGGGATGAATCCTCCTCATGGCCAAGAAAACCATAGATGTGATATTGCTGTAGGAGCTCCATTGCCTAAACAATAGTTGTTAGGACTTTAATTATTTATAGACTTGTAGATGGAACCATTACTGCTATTTCATTTTGATCATAGCTGTGACTTGTCACATTGGAGAATTGTAAACGACTCTGTGATGGGTGGCGTATCTAATAGTTCCATTATCTGTAATACCGATGGGAAAGGCCTCTTTACTGGAACTATTTCATTAGAGAATAACGGTGGTTTTTGTGCTTTAAAATACACTTTTGATTCGTTATCATTGCAAGATGCAAAGTCATTTTCTGTGAGATTGAAAGGTGATGGAAAAGCATACCAATTTCGGGTTAAAAATAAAATAAGCGAAGCTCATTCTTATGTTTTTGCATTTGAAACCACAACAGATTGGCAAACTGTAAATATACACCTCAATGAATTAAAACCAGCGTTTAGAGGTCAAAAACTGAACTTACCGCAATACAATGGAGAAAACTTAGAAGAAATTACTTTCTTAATTGGCAATAAAAAAAACGAAACTTTTGAGTTAGCAATAGAAAGTATTACTATCATATAGATATTACAATCGCCACGAAAAAAAACTTAAATTTTCTGTGTGAAATATAAAAAAACAGATGAATATCAAACTAATAGCCATTGGCAAAACAGATAATAAAGAATTGCAATCTTTAATTAATGATTACACTAAAAGATTGTCCTTTTACATCAAATTTGATTTAGAAATTATTCCTGACATCAAAAATGTAAAGAATTTATCTGAAAGTCAGCAAAAAGAGAAAGAAGGCGAATTGATTTTAGCAAAAATAAATCCTACTGATCAACTTATTTTGCTAGATGAAAATGGGAAAAATTTTTCGAGTGTACGTTTTTCAGAAGAACTACAAAAGAAAATGAATTCAGGTGTAAAAACTCTAGTTTTTGTTATTGGCGGTCCTTATGGATTTTCAGATACTGTTTATGCTAAAGCACAAGGAAAAATATCATTGTCTTTAATGACTTTCTCCCATCAAATGGTTCGGTTGTTTTTTATCGAGCAATTGTATCGCGGCTTCACGATTTTAAGAAACGAACCGTATCATCATCAATAATTATTTTGTTTAAAGTTTTCTTTATTTGAAGCTTAGAGTTTAGTAAATGAATTCCTGATTACTTTTCATTTCTAGTTTTAAATTTTCAATAAAGATTTTATTTTGTATATAACTACCAAAGCTTAAATC
>NZ_MTCA01000261.1:0-3802 GCF_002150205.1 Flavobacterium sp. FPG59
GCCAAATTCTTAATGTTTTACCGTTTTCGTTGAATTTTATATCTCTATCATTTTCTTTAGCGGATTCAAGCCAACTAACTCTAAAAGCTAAGCTGTCTAATTGTGTCGTAATTACATAGTTCCTATTTAATTGATTTGAGTTTTCTCTTAAATGAAACATTATTTGAGTTTGTTGCCAAAAAATTTTATGATTATTATCTACAAATGAAACATCAACTTTCACATTTTTAGGAAGATTTTTATACTTATAGATAAATTCGAATTGTTCATTTGGCACTATTTTTCTATAATTACTGCCTGCATTTATAACAATTGCAGTTTTAAAGCACCATAGAGATATAATAAACCTTTCAATTTTGGAAAGCCTCAAGATAGAGGAGTTGTCATAATTCAGATTACTAAATAATGGTATGAAGTCTGTTTCAAGTTTAGACATCCAACCGTTGTTACAATTATTATAGACTTTTCCAAAAACTAAGCTATCACCAGTATGTTTTCTTTTACTTAGCTCAATAAGTAAACTTGAACGATGTGTTCCTTCATAATTCCAATTTACATTTCCAATTATTTTTTTTTGTAACCAAATTGGAATTATATGCTCTTTAGATTTTGGTTTTAGTTCTTTACAAAAAACACATTCGATTATTGACATTGTTTTTGGGTATAATTGCGTATAATAGTTCGCGTGCAGAACTTGTTGCGGCTTGGCGAACGAGTTTTCTCCAATATGGAGAAACGAAAATAAAAAAAACTTACAACTTACAACTTACCGAAAACCAAGCAATTAGTTTTGCACACTGTTAGCAGTAGTATTTTTATGATTTTACATCTGCAAATCGGTAATAGTAAAAATATAAAGTTTCCAATCTAGATTTTAGAATTCGAGTATATTCTTTGTAAAAATTAAATTCGAAGTCTAATCTTTCTTTTATTTTCCTTTTAAAAATATTTAACTCATTTGCTTTATATTTTTCCCAGATTTCCTGGGATTTTATTAAATCATCATAATCTTTGTGTTTCAGTATTTTTTCAAGCTTGTGAAAGTATTTGGAATTTAAACTATCATACATAACGCAAGCAGATTTCTGTACATTCAATGATGTTTCTAGATCGACTTTATTAACTGGAAACTTTCGTTGAAAATATCCTATTTTAAAAGTGTCAATTGCAAATTCTGATTCTATCTTCTTTAAAGATGGATTCATTTCATGACTTTCTGTACTATTTATTAAATCATTTATTTCTTTCTTTCGATCTGGCGTATCAAAATCTTCAATTTTATATTTGCTATAAATCAAATCTGAAGTAATTGGTGGATTAGATTTCTTGTCTGAACATTGGATTAGCAAAATGCAAAATCCAATTCCGCACATAAGATTTTTAAGTTTCTCGATTTTCGTCATATCTAATGTAACGTTTATTAATATTACTGCTAACTTGCATATAGTTCCGACAAAATCAAACCTTTTATTCTACAATTAGGTAAAGATGTCTGACAAACGCCTTACTATAATTATCCTCAAATATATAAATAATTAGTTACAAATCATCAAACTATGTTTACATTAAAAGAGTAATTTTCAAACTTTTATAAACGGAAACTATCTTGAAATACGCACGCCTTAGCTCAGATAGTCCCGAAGCTTCGGGAGAAATCCTTATGCGCCAGTCCCGAAACCTCGGGATGGCGTATAAGATTGTAACGTATAGCTGGATCAAGCTCCTAAAGAAAAGTTTAATGATTGAACTAGGTATTTGATTATTAGAAAATCTTAAGATGCACTTAAAATATATAATTTGTAAAATTATATTTGCATGTACTTAGATGAGAACAAACAACCAATAATTCTAGTTCTTTTCATTGTTGTTCACCATGTTTAATCATTTTTTATTCTTCTTCTGTTTCGTTTTCTTCGTCTTCAGCTGGATAAAAGGAAATCCAAACTTCTACTAAATAGTCGTGAAAGCCCCAGCCAATTCCTCTTGTATCGTCAACAACTTTATCAACACGGTCTTCAAATTTCTCCAAAAGATTTTCATTTTCCATTAAGGTTAAACTTTCATAGAAGGTTGTTGCCAAACTCTTGTAAAAGGACTCGTTTATATCACCATAGTTATTTGTAAAACGTACTCCAGTTTCCACATAAAAAAGCATTAAGTCAGCGAGTAAATCAACCGAAGATCCCATTTTTTTGAAGTCGCTGATTGCTTGTTTTCCGTCTTTGAGTTTGTAGTTGTTACCACGTTTTGGATAAAACGCTTCAAAAATTTTGTCACGGTATTTCTCAAAAAGTTCTCTTTCGTTTGGATTTACATAAAAGTCAAAAAACTCCTTTACGGACTTGTTCTTTTTATACAGGTCAGCAATAAGGTCAATGAGTTTGTCCTTGTCGAGTTTTTTTAATTCCTTTTTTACATCTGTTAGTCCCATATTTCTTTATTGTTACGGTTGTCGCCCATTGTCAATAAGGCTTTGTAGGTTGCAGAAGTGGCAGATTAAGGCAGCCTGAATTTTAGGCTAAAGACTTACTTTTCAACTACAAAACCAACTTCAAATTAAGTCCAAAACCCGCCATTTTTCCAAACTAATGTTAACGGTTGGTAAAATTTTCCGTTTGTTTTTTAAGATTATTTTTTACATTTTCATTCCATTCTGTTTTGATGATACTCAATCTTGTGGAATCAATTCTTTCTCCTTTTGCATCAGTACTACAATTCCTCAAAACTCCTTCAACTACACAACCAATACTTTTCATTGCATTTAGACTTTTTTCATTTTTTGAGTTTGCTGCAAACGCAACTCGTTCCATTTCTAATTTGTCAAATGCAAATTCTAACATTAGGTACTTACAATTTTTATTTATGCCACTTCCTTGATATTTTTTTCCGTACCAAGTATAACCAATTTCAATGATTTTCATTTCTAAGAATATGCCATAAAATCTTGTGCTTCCCACAAATTTTCCACTTTTTTTGTCAAAAACAATAAAAGGATACTCCTTTTCACTTTCTCTATTTTTAATTGCGTTTGCAATATATTTTTTAAGATTTTCTTTTCCGTTTGCTCCACCCGAATTAAATTCCCAAATCTCAGGTTCATTTTCAGAATACTCTAATAAATTATCAAAATCTGTATTTTCTAGTGGTTGCAATTTTACATATTCGTTTTCTAAAATATATTTTTCTTTAAAATCAAATTTCATTTTTCTGTTTTTAGTTCTGTTTTAGATTGATTGCCGTTAAAACTCTGGTACTACAGCGGGTTTGGGTTCTAAATTAAGATTTATTTTTCGCTTATCATTAAACTGTCAAATACAATACATTTTTCCATTAAGCCAAGTGCCCAAATTCATTACCTTTTAATCTTCCTTATTTTCTAAGTAACAACGAGTACCACCTTTTACTTCTTTAATTTTAATTTCCCCACCGTTAATCTCATCTTTATCAATGATAAAAACTTTTTTGAAATTTGAACCTATTAACAGTTCCAAATCACATTGGGTAAATCTTTGTAAATCTTCAAGAAGCAATATTTTGTCGGAATTAGTTTTTAAAAATGATTCCTTTTCATAAAATACATTTGTTGGTTCTGCAGAACCAGAGCGATTCAAATTAACAAAAGAAACATAAGAACAATTAAATTGGAAGTCATAATTTTCTTGGCGTATATTTTTTAATTTATTTATACCTACTACATGCGTCATATTTTTCCTTCTCTTAACAAAAGTCGAATAAATAGAATCTGAAAAATTCGATTGCTCATATTGCGTATTTCCCTCTCTTTCAACAAGCAAATAAATAG
>NZ_MTCA01000195.1:0-5805 GCF_002150205.1 Flavobacterium sp. FPG59
CCCCTGAGGATTTAATTTATTATATTCTTTTTACTGCAGAACAGTTAGGAATGAATCCAGAATATTTTGCATTAGAATTTATTGGAAAAATAGATGTAGAAAGTGATTTTTACACAATTGTTTACAAATACATTCGAAACGTATCCCTTATAGATGTCGAAGATTTACGTTGGAACAATTATTTTTCTGTTGCCGAAAACAGAGCCCATTACATACTTTTTAACTCATGAGAATCATATCCGGAAAATATAAAGGAAGAAGAATTTCACCTCCAAAAGGCCTACCTGTTCGACCTACGACAGACATGTCTAAAGAAGCATTATTCAATGTTTTGAATAACCATTTTAATTTTGAAAATCTCAAAGTATTAGATTTGTTTGCAGGGACAGGAAACATAAGTTATGAGTTTGCTTCTCGCGGTAGTACACCCATAACTTCTGTTGATGGTGACTTTGGTTGCGTAAAATTCATCAAACAAGTTGCCTCTGAATATGATTTTAATATAGCTGCAACAAAAAGTGATGTGTTTGCTTATTTGGAAAAATGCAAAACATCTTATGATATCATTTTTGCAGATCCACCTTATGGATTAGACCAAAAAACATTCGAGAGAATAGTGATGTTAGTTTTTGAGAAAGAATTACTCAACGAAGATGGTATGATGATTATTGAACACTCTAAGTATACGAAGCTCGATCACATGATGCATTTTTCATTTCAAAAAAGTTACGGAGGATCTATTTTTAGTTTTTTTGAAATTGAAAGCGAAGATGAAGATGATACTAAAGTAATTTCTTTGAATCAAGAAGAAGAGTAATTGTAATTTTTCAAGTTAATTTCTTTAAAATTTGCTGATACTTAGGCGTAAGAACCCCATATTTTAAACCTTCATTAACTACATATTCTGTTAGCGATTTTACTTCTGTAGTATTTCCAGCAAGAAAATCTCTATGCATTGATGATGTATTATCTTGCGGTGATTTCTCTAGTTTGGTTATGGTTTGAGCAATGATATCGTTCGGTAATTTGATCCCTTTTGCCAAAGCAACAGCAGATATTTCCTTTAATAATGCATTGTAAAGTTCTTTATTGCTAGGATTATTTAAAATACCGCCAATATTTTGATTTAAATAGGAAGTTGCAGAGGCTAAAGCGGAGATGAAAATAAATTTTTCCCAAACCGTTTCCTCGATATTTTCTACGAGATAGCTTTCGATTTTTGCATTTGTAAAAATAGATTGTAATGTTTCTAATTTTGAAATTGGTACTGTTGTAGAACCAAAAAATAATTTCTCATACGAACCAATTTTCTTAATATTTCCAGGAGCGGTAGTCATAGAAACAATATAAACACAAGCCTGTAAAATTGTATTTTCAGGAAATAGTGTTTGAATCCGTTCCGTTGCATCTACACCATTGTATAATGGCAGAATCATAGTTTTAGAGATAATACAATCTTTTATAGACATCAAACTGTTTTCAATATCATAGGTTTTTGTAGCACAAATAAGGACATCTAGAGTTCCAATATCTGATGGGTTATTAGAGATCAATTTAGGAAACACAATGCTTTCAGTAGTATCCGTCGTTATTTTCAAACCATTTTGCGCTATGACTTTTTGGGTATTACCACGGGCAATAAATATAATTTCGATAACATCTGAGTCTACGTAAGTCTTTGCTAATAATCCACCAAAATAGCCTCCTACTCCACCAATTCCTAAAATTCCAATTCTTGTTTTCATATAATAACTCCTAATTAGAAATACTTTATTGATTTTCTTCAAAAATACCGATTTTTTTGTAATAAACTTCTATTGTTTTGCAGTGAAAAAACAAATCAAAATGGTAACTTTGTTTTTTTGCAAAAAAAAAGAATACAATTCAAAAATTAATGCAACAATTACTAACGTAATTCTTTTCTGTTTTATGGTACTAAATGCTATTATCGTTGATGATCAAAAAAATTCGAGAGAGCTTATTAAAAGTTTCTGCGAATTGTATAGTAATGGAGTTATTCAAATTGTAGCCCTATGCCCTTCTGTTGATACTGCATTAATAGCTATCAAAACCCACAAGCCGGATTTAGTGTTTTTAGATATTGATATGCCCGAAAAAAATGGTTTCGAATTAATCAATAGTTTTGATGTACTGCCTTTTGAAGTGGTATTTGTTACCGGACATGCCAATCAGTATACAAAAGCTATTGAAATAAGTGCCATGAATTATTTAATGAAACCCATAAATCCATTAAACATAAAGGCCATTGTTGAACAATTCGAAACTAAAAAGGTATTGGCCAACACTGTAAACAGAAACGAAATCCTAAAAAATAATTTGAAAGGAAATCAAACTACCATTTTATTCCCGTCTAATGACGGTTTTACTGTAGTTGATATAACTGAAATCATAAGTTGCCAGTCACAAAATGGAACTGGAAAATGTACAATTATAACAACAAACGACATCATTGTAATTCATAAATATTTAAAAGATGTTCTTTCATTGTTGCCCGAAAGTAGTTTCATTAAAGTAAGTAGTAGCGCCATAATAAATAAGAAAAAAATCGTTTCTTTTAACAGTAAAACGTATACTCTAAAGATGTCAAATGGTTCCAATATTAAAGTTTCAGATGCTTATTATAACAAAACTAAACTTATAGATGCACTTGCCAACTAAAGTTTTACTTTTTCTTGTGTGTTTTTATGGTGTGTATTGTTCAGCTCAATACAAGCCTTCCATCAATTACACTACTTCAAATGGATTACCTAATAATGCAGTTAGGGCATTGTTTTTAGATAAAAATGAAGACTTATGGATTGGTACTGAAAATGGGATTTCGAAGCTGGAAAATGGAGCCTTTTCAAATCTAATTTTACCAAAAACTATTAATAATAACAGTTGCTGGGACATAGCTCAAGACCGCAATGGCAACTTATGGTTTGCTAGTTATGGAGGTGGAGTATACAAATATGACGGTTTACAATTTACTGTTTTTGATAAACAAAAGGGCTTACCATCATTACGAGCTCGAAAAGTATTGGCTCACAACGACAAAATTTATGTAGGTACAGAACTAGGAGTTGCCATTATTGATCCTAAGACCAACGCAGTAGCAGTTCCAAAAGGAATTGTACCGCATTTTGGAGTATTTATTGTTACGGATTTTGTAGTTTATAAAAATGAAGTATTTTTTTCAACGGCTAACGAAGGTCTTTTTAAAATTGTAACCAATAAAAACAAACCAGAAATTGTACCAATACATCAGTTTAAATATACCTACAGTTTGGGTTTATTTGAGGGAACTTTACTCAGCGCCAACAAAGGATTCCTGCAATCCTTTCAGATGGAAAAATTATTACAAGATCAACCAACTTCAAAATCTCTTGGGCAATCTATTTTTTGGGACTTCATTACAGATAGTGATCGTAATCTTTACGCGGCTGCTTGGGGTGTGTTTGACAACAGTGGTGGTTTGTATGCAATTGCAAATAACCAGATGAAAAACATTTCGGATTTGTACGGAATTGATTCTAAAAATTTATTGAATGTGGTGCACGCTCGTAAAAAAAACATTCTTTACGTAGGTTCAAAAGACAAAGGAATATACGAAATTCAGCTCGATAAAACCATTAACTACAACCCATTTGAAAATAAAACGATAGTGGATTTCACCTCCATCGGAGCAAAAAAAGTGATACTGCATCAGGATGGAGTCTCCTTTTTAGAAAAAGACAATACCATTACCACATCAGTTTCATTAACTGATTTTAAAAATGCAGAACTAGCGTACATTAAAAATTCAAAACAAGAACTGCCTTCACATGCTGACGGTTATTACGAATTAAACTATAAAATACCCGCAAACCAAATCGAATTTTATGAAATCATAAAACATCAAAAATCGTTTTGGATTAGCAGTAATATCGGTTTATTTGAGATGAGCTTTATAGGTAAATTAATCAATTACGCACCCATTCACAGTTATAAAATTGGGTTTACCTACGATCAGCAATTAATAGAAACGATTCCCTACGCGGGCGTTCGGGTATATGATGATATTACTAATTTAAAAGCCAAACACTACTCGGAATTTAATACGAATACCCCTTTGGACGTAGTTGGAATTTTAAATTCAAAAGACAAAAGCTACCTCATTTCAGTGTTCCAAGGATTGTTTGTTTATGAAAATAAAGCTTTCAAATCGCTGCTAAAAGAAGGGATTTGGAACGAAAGCAAACTCAAATTTATTACCCAAAACAAGCAAGGAAACTTGATTATTGCATCTGAATTTGATGCTGTTTATATAATTGATAACACCAAATTTTTTAAAGTACTAAAAACAATTCCTAAAAATAAGTTGATTGGTACAACAATCACGTTTCTAGAAAGTTACCAAGACTATATTTTTATAGGTACTGAGAAAGGAATAAACTGCTATCATAATGGAGTAATGCAGTTATTTGATAAGGAACAAGGTCTGAAAGATGCCGCCATAACTAGTTCCCAAATTTTTGAAAATCAATTGTGGCTTGGCACTAAGAAAGGGTTTTTCACAATCGATTTAAAAAAAATTACTGCAACTAAAAATTCGGTTACGAATATCAAAATCAGTTCAATTGCCATTAATTCCGTTCTGATTGCTCCAAAAAACTACCGTTGGTTTTCGTATCAATCCAATCAATTAATTACAGATTATGAACACAATACAATCGCATTAGATTTTGTTCCAAAAGGACATTTGTACCCAAACAAATTAAAATTTAGATACCGCTTGAAAAAATCAAATCGATGGAGTCCTTATACAGAAAAACCATTCGTTTATTTGTCTTACTTACCAAATGACACTTACAATCTAGAAATTGAAGTTTTAGATTTACACGCCGGAAAAACAACGCGTTTTAGTATTTTAAAAATTATCATTCAACCTCCATTTTGGAAAACAGGCCTCTTTTATAGTACAATTGGAATTCTTATAATTCTAGGATCAGCGCTATTAATTTTCAGAATAAAAAAACGAGCCCAACAAAAAGCAGCAACCGAAAATCAACTTGCTAAGGCAAAACTAGAAGCCTTATTAAGTCAGATGAATCCGCATTTTACATTCAATGCTCTGCAAACCATTCAAGGTTTTGTTTTTAATAATGACAAACTAAATTCTACAATTTATATCAGCGAAGTTGCTAGTTTGATGCGTCAAACATTAGACAATTCTACCTACCAAACCATAACAATTGCTGATGAAATTAAATATTTAGAGACCTACATTGCTATTGAAAATAAACGATTTGACAACCGTATTCAATTTACAATTGAAGTAGATGAAAGCATCGATAAACACCAAATAGAAATACCTACAATGTTATTACAGCCCTTTGTAGAAAATATTTTCAAGCATGCTTTTGATGAAGAATCTCCTCACCCTACTTTTACAATTGATTTTACAATTACGGTTGATCAGCTGCTTCAAATCCAAATTTTAGATAACGGGAAAGGCAATACCAAAAATATAAATACCCACAATTCAAAAGGCATTGCCATTGCCAAAAAGCGCCTTCAAATTATCCAACCTAGCAATATAAATCCTATTCAAATCAATTTTTCGGAAACAGGAACTACAGTAATTATCCGATTAATTATTTAGCTGAAAAAAAATTGTAACATAGATTACCCATTTTATAGCCCAGAAACCCCAATTTATAATTTCGGGTTTTTTTGTTATTTTAAGTTTTTTAGTTTTGGGTTATAACTATCCAAATATCAATTCAAGATACTTGTTAATATTAATCAAAAAAAAATATAATT
>NZ_MTCA01000093.1:0-11655 GCF_002150205.1 Flavobacterium sp. FPG59
AACATTAATAGAATCATTATGAAAAAAAATTCCTATCATTAATCGGCTTTATTTTAGTTCTAAGTTGTAGTAAAAATGATGACGCAAATGAATATGTGGCTATTGATCCCTATCCTAATATTACAACAACATTTACCGGCAAAATAAATGTTAACAAACTAGATAATTATTCGAACCAAACGATTCCTAGCTATATCACTAAAGATAATACTGCAGGGAATGCCATTACAGATAAAGGCGCTACTTTAGGACGGGTCTTATTCTACGATAAGAATTTATCGTCAAAAAATACCATCTCCTGCTCCTCTTGTCACATTCAAGCAAATGCTTTTGGAGATGTTGCAGCAGCTAGTACAGGAGTAAACGGAACAACTAGTAGACACTCCATGAGATTAATAAATACTAGATTTTCAAATGAAAATAAATTCTTTTGGGATGAAAGAGCTTCAACTTTAGAGAACCAAGTAACCCAACCTATTCAAGACCATATTGAAATGGGTTTTAGTGGTACATTAGGCGATGGCAACTTTACTGCATTAATTACTAAACTACAAAACATAGGGTATTATAAAGAATTGTTCAAGTTTGTATATGGATCAGAGGATATTGCTGAAAACAAAATTCAGCTTGCTTTATCACAATTTGTAAGAAGCATTCAATCATTTGATGCAAAATATGATGTGGGTCGCGCCCTTGTTGCAAATGACAATCAACAGTTTCCTAATTTCACAGCTCAAGAAAACCAAGGTAAAAAATTATTTTTAACACCACCTGTTTTTGACGCTACTGGAAATAGAACTGCTGGAGGAGTAGGTTGTGCGGGTTGCCATCAAGCTCCTGAATTTAGTATTGATCCAAACAGTAGAAATAATGGAATAATCGGGATACTAAATGGAAATGGAATTGACATCGCAAATACTAAATCACCATCACTTAGAGACTTGGTAAAAGCAGATGGAAGTACCAATGGCGCTTTCATACATACCGCAAATTTGAATACGCTTCAAAATGTAATTGGCCATTACAGCACAATAAACCTAGCACCTGGAAATACAAATCTTGACGCTAGGTTAAGGCCAAATGGTTTTGGTCAAAAATTAAATTTAAATGCCTCAGAAGTAGACGCTTTAATCGCCTTTCTAAAAACCTTAACTGGAACAAATGTCTATGTAGATACAAAATGGTCAACACCTTTTAAATAACATAAAAGTCCCCAAATGTAGATTTGGGGACTTTTAATTTTTAATCAAAATGAACTTAAAAAGCTACATTCCATCTTGGTAATCTTCCATTTTCATCAAAGAAATTTTGTAAAATCACACCTTCAACTGCAGTTGGAATTCCTTTTGAGTCTGTATTAAAAGTTTCATACCAAACTACTTCAAGCGCGGTAATGTCTTCAATTTTCATTTGTGCTGGCCAAGAATATTTTCTTCCCGTTTTAGCAAATTGATGCCCCTCTACAATCTTGTCATAAAGTCCGCCATTTTTTGCTTTTAAAGCACCATTATTTTGAACAGTTCCTGTAGAACCTACCATAATCAATTCTTTTGAATCACCTATGGCATACACTAAAAACACCCCTGATCCATCAGAAGCATTGCAAACTTCAGCAAGACTATCTTCAATTGTGAAAGAAAATTGATTGGTAACTTTGAATTTTTCTAATTCTTTGTACATATATATTATTTATTAGGAACTAGCCATGAACATCATTTTACGAGTAGTAAAATAAACCATAACAAGTTCATTTGCATTTTATTGATTTTGCTGTAAAATCAGATTTTCAATAAAGTGCAAAGGTATTTTTTTAATTCTATTTATCATAAAAAAGCCTCACAAATTGTGAGGCTTTACTATTATTTAGAAAAAGCTTAGATTAACCTAAAACTTCTTTTACTTTTTTACCAATTTCAGCTGGTGAATCCACAACGTGAATACCACATTCTCTCATGATTTGTTTTTTAGCCTCAGCTGTATCGTCAGAACCTCCAACAATTGCACCTGCATGCCCCATTGTACGTCCTGCTGGAGCAGTAACTCCTGCAATGAAACCTACAACTGGCTTACGGTTTCCATCCGCTTTGATCCATTTTGCAGCATCAGCTTCCAGTTGACCGCCAATTTCACCTATCATTACGATACATTCAGTCTCTGGATCATTCATTAATAACTCAACAGCTTCTTTTGTAGTAGTTCCGATGATTGGATCTCCACCAATACCGATTGCAGTAGTGATTCCTAAACCTTGTTTTACTACTTGATCAGCTGCCTCATAAGTTAAAGTTCCTGATTTAGACACAATACCTACAGTTCCTTTTTTGAATACAAAACCTGGCATAATCCCTACTTTAGCTTCACCTGGAGTAATAATCCCAGGACAGTTAGGCCCTATCAATCTTGCATTTCTTTCTTTTACATAACTGTTTGCTTTTATCATATCAGCAACAGGAATTCCTTCGGTAATTGCAATGATTACTTTAATCCCAGCATCAGCAGCTTCCATAATAGCATCAGCAGCAAAAGCTGGTGGTACAAAAATGATAGTTGTATCAGCACCTGCTTGGTCAACAGCATCTTTTACAGTATTAAATACAGGTCTATCTAAGTGACTTGTTCCTCCTTTACCAGGAGTTACACCACCTACAACATTGGTACCATACTCGATCATTTGAGAAGCATGGAAAGTACCTTCACTTCCTGTAAAACCTTGAACAATTATTTTGGAATCTTTGTTAACTAAAACACTCATGATATATTTTTTATGTAGTTTTTAAAATGGTTATGCAAAAGTATAAAATAGTAATCAGTAATCAGTATTCAGGGTTCAGTTTTTTGACACTAAATTATGATAATTGACTCATTTGATATCCGCGATATAATTTTTGATCTTTAATTTGCCAAATTACAATAAAATGAGCTAAAAGCATTTCTTCTCTTGGATTTTCAATTGTTTTAACAAAATGAGAATAACGCACTGATACCAAATCATTTTCGGCAATAATGTGACTAATTCTAACTTTTGATCGAACATAAGCTTTACTTATTTCATCTGAAAGTAATAATAATGAAGAAAAATCATGTTCGACAAATCCTTTGCTACTATTCCACTCTAAAACTATTTCTGGATGCAAAAATTCTTTTAGAAGGGTACTATCAATTAAAGCATCTGATTTATAAAAATTTTGAACTATTTCTTTAGCAGACATATTACTTCAGTTTATTTAAAATTTCTGGAATTTTTTTAATATTAGCCAATTGCTTCAACTTTTCCCTAGATTCTTCTATAGGTGTACCAAAATAGGATTTACCACCTTCAACAGATTTAGTAACTCCAGTTTGTCCCATAATAACAGCTTTTGCCCCAATTGTGATTCCACTAGTTGTGCCTACTTGTCCCCACATGGTTACTTCATCCTCAACAATTACACAACCTGCAATACCAGTTTGAGATGCAATTAAACATTTTTTACCAATAACGGTATCATGTCCAATATGAACTTGGTTGTCAATTTTTGTTCCTTCACCTATGGTTGTATCTCCAGTCACTCCTTTATCAATGGTACAAAGAGCACCTATCCCAACATTGTCTTCAATAACAACTCTACCACCAGAAACCAATTGATCATAACCCTCTGGACGTTTTTTATAATAAAAAGCATCAGCCCCTAAAACAGTACCAGCATGTATAATAACATTGTTACCTATTACAGTATGGTCATAAATAGACACATTAGAATGGATTAAACAATTATTACCAATTTCCACATGATTTCCAATAAAAGTATTGGGTTGAATGACTGTTCCTTCACCAATTACAGCAGTGTTAGAAATAGCAACATTCGAAAATTGAAAAGGTTTAAAATGCCTTGTTAAAACATTAAAATCTCTAAAAGGATCATCAGACAATAACAATGCTTTACCCTCTGGACAATCAACCTCTTTATTGATTAATATTATGGTTGCCGCAGATTGTAATGCTTTATCATAATATTTAGGATGGTCAACAAAAACGATATCGCCTGGTACCACTACATGAATTTCATTCATACCGTAAACAGGAAAATCAGCATCACCAATGTATTTACAATTGATGATGCTTGCTATTTCTTGTAAAGCATGTCTTTTTTGGAACTTCATTTACTATTTTTTATTAAAATCAAAATATTTTGAAAAATAGAACAAGTAAGAACTTATTCTTTCACGCGCTCCATGTAAGAACCACTTGCTGTATCAATTTTAATTTTGTCACCTTCATTGATAAATAAAGGTACATTCACACTAGCACCCGTTTCTACCGTAGCAGATTTAGTAGCATTGGTTGCTGTATTTCCTTTTATCCCTGGCTCAGCATAGGTAACTTCAAGAATAACTGAAGCTGGCATATCAACAGATAAAGGCAAATCAGTTTCTGTATTGATACTTACCATTACATTTTCACCTTCTTTTAATAAATCAGGAGAATCCAAAATATTTTTGTTTAATGTAATTTGTTCAAAAGTTTCTGTGTTCATAAAATGAAACTGATCTCCTTCTGGGTACAAAAATTGGAATTTGTGGTTTTCAACGCGAACTTCATCAATTTTGTGACCTGCCGAAAAAGTGTTATCTAATACTTTACCATTTGTTAAACTTCTTAATTTTGTTCTCACAAATGCTGGCCCTTTTCCTGGCTTAACATGTAAAAATTCAATAATTTTATAAATATCATTGTTGTACTTGATACACAATCCGTTTTTAATATCTGATGTAGATGCCATTTGAATGTTTGTTTAATTTATCTGTCCTAATTCTAAAATAAGAGAATATAGGAAATGAAAATGAGTTACTTAATTATTTTGTTTTTTTTGATTCTTATTTTGGAAATAGAATTAATAGTTCCCAGAATATCCTTTCATAACACCTCGTGAAGAATTTCTGATAAAATCAATTATTTCATCTCTTTCTGGAGTTGCTTCCATTTCGGCTTCAATAATTCCCAAAGCTTGAGTGACATTGTAATTTTTTTGATATAAAATTCTATAGATGTCTTGAATCTCTCTTATTTTATCAGAAGAAAATCCTCTTCTTCGTAAACCTACAGAGTTTATCCCTACGTATGACAAAGGTTCTTTAGCCGCTTTTGTATATGGTGGAACATCTTTTCTCAACAAAGATCCTCCTGAAATCATAGCATGATCACCTACACTTATAAATTGATGAACTGCTGACAATCCACCTATTATGGCATAATTTCCAATGGTTACATGGCCACCAAGTAAAACACCATTAACAATAATGGCATTATTACCAACATGGCAATCATGAGCAATATGCGCCGTTGCCATAATAAGGCAATTATCACCTATTACAGTTTGACCAGAAGCAATAGTACCTCTATTGATAGTTACACATTCTCTAATGGTACAATTATCGCCTATAATTACTAGTGAATCCTCTCCGCCAAATTTTAAATCTTGAGGAACTGCTGAAATGACTGCTCCAGGGAATATATTACAATTTTTTCCAATTCTTGCACCTTCCATAATGGTAACATTTGAACCTATCCAAGTTCCATCTCCAATAACAACGTTATTGTGAATGGTTGTAAATGGTTCTATTACAACATTTTTGGCAATTTTAGCACCCGGATGAACATAGGCTAGTGGTTGATTCATCAGCTCTTTTTTATTAATTTTAAATTATTGCAATTGAAAGTTTAATGCTTTAAAACATATCAATCCAATTTTACTGTTTTTTTGCAATCTGCGCCATAAGTTCTGCCTCGGCTACAAGCTTACCATTTGCGTAAGCATTTGCTTGCATGTGACATATTCCTCTACGGATAGGCGTGATCAAATCACATTTAAATATCAATGTATCACCAGGTAATACTTTATGTTTGAATTTCACATTATCAATTTTCATGAAATATGTCAAATAATTTTCAGGATCTGGAACCGTACTTAAAACCAGTATTCCTCCTGTTTGAGCCATAGCTTCAACAATTAAAACACCTGGCATTACGGGAGCTTCTGGAAAATGTCCTACAAAGAAATTCTCGTTCATGGTCACATTTTTCATACCTACCACGTGACTTTCAGACATTTCAATGATTCTATCAATTAATAAAAATGGAGGTCTGTGAGGCAACACCGCCATAATTTTATGAATGTCCATCAAAGGTTCTTGATTCAAATCATAAACAGGAACGTAGTTTCTTTGTTCAATTTTTATGATTTTTGCCATCTTTTTTGCAAATTGTGTATTCACAAAATGACCTGGTTTATTGGCAATTACTTTTCCTTGAATGCGTGTTCCTATCAAAGCTAAATCACCAACTACATCAAGTAATTTGTGTCTTGCAGCCTCATTAGGATAATGCAACGTTAGGTTATCTAGAATCCCATTTGGTTTAACCGAAATTTCATCTTTACCAAATGCAAGCTTTAAATTTTCCATTGTAGATGCTGAAATTTCCTTATCAACATATACAATTGCGTTGTTTAAATCGCCACCTTTAATTAATCCATTTTCTAATAAGGACTCTAATTCATGTAGAAAACTAAAAGTTCTAGAATCAGCAATTTCATTTTTAAAATCGGTAATACTTTTTAAGTTTGCGTTTTGAGTTCCTAATATTTTAGTTCCAAAATCAACCATGGTTGTAACGCAGTATTGATCACTTGGCATTACTAGAATTTCACTTCCAGAAGCTTCGTCAAGATATGAAATTACCTCTTTTACAACATATACTTTGCGTTTTGCATTTTGCTCTTCAAAGCCTGCATTTTCTAGCGCTTCAACAAAATATTTAGAAGAACCATCCATAATAGGAAGTTCAGAAGCATTTAATTCAATTATAATATTATCAAGATCACAACCTATTAATGCCGCCAAAACATGCTCTGGAGTTTGAATCTTTACACCAAGTTTTTCAAGATTAGTTCCTCTTTGTGTGTTTACCACATAATTAGCGTCAGCTTCTATCACTGGCTGCCCCTCTAGATCAACTCTCACAAAAGTAAAACCATTATTTACTGGAGCTGGTTTAAAAGTCATTTTAACTTCTTTTCCGGTATGTAAGCCCACTCCTGTAAGTGAAATTTCTGTTTTGATGGTTTTCTGTTTAACCATTGTTTCCATTTTTTTGGTTTAAAATTTTCTTTTTTAATTCTTCTATTTCAGCTACAATTTTAGGTAAGTTTTTAAAATGCACATATGACTTACTAAAATCATTGTACCCAAAGGTAGGACTACCTTGTAAAACTTCATTGTCTTTTATGTTTCTCCCCACACCTGATTGGGCTTGAATACGAACATTGTTACCTATTGTTAAATGGCCAGATATGCCAACCTGACCTCCTATCATACAGTTTCGGCCGATTTTTGTAGAACCAGCTACACCAGTTTGAGCTGCAATAACCGTGTTCTCCCCTATCTCAACATTGTGAGCAATCTGAATTTGATTGTCTAACTTTACTCCTTTTCTAATTATAGTAGATCCCATTGTTGCTCTATCTACAGTAGTACAGGAACCTATATCAACATTATCTTCAATAATTACATTACCTATTTGAGGTATTTTTGTGTACGTCCCGTCAGGATTTGGTGCAAAACCAAAACCATCAGATCCGATAATTGCACCAGAGTGAATGGTACAATTTTTTCCAATAATTGTTTCCGAATACACTTTTGCACCAGCAAAAAGAATTGTATTATCTCCTAAAAATACGTTATCCCCTACAAAACAATTTGGATAAATTTTTACATTATCACCAATTGAAACGTTTTCGCCAATATAACTAAAGCTTCCTAAATACAAATTAGCTCCTAAAATTACATTTTTAGAAATAAAAGAAGGTTCTTCAACCCCCGCTTTATTGAGTTTTACTTGATTATAAAATTCTAATAATTTGGTAAACGAGGCATAAGCATCATCAACTTTAATCATTGTTGTGTTTACCATATTATCGGGTGCAAAACTTTGATTAACAATTGTAACAGATGCTTTTGTAGTATAGATATGGTTGTTATATTTAGGATTTGAAAGAAAAGTAAGTGAACCCTCAATACCTTCTTCAATTTTTGATAATGTAGAAACTTCAGCCATAGGATTCCCTATTACTTCTCCCTCCAGAATCTCCGCTATTTGTGCTGCTGTAAATTTCATTGCGACAAAAATATAAAAAAATAGATTTTAAATGCTGTTTTTATAACAGTTGTTTTGGGAAACATAAATAATACTTGGTCACTAACTTTGATAAGGATTTCAAATTTAACTGATCAGATGACTCAATTACGTCTTCAATTGTGCTGTCTTTTTGTAAGAATACGTATGGGCTCAGCCTCTTTACTGTATGCTTGATTCTTGATTTTTCCTTTAAAAATAAAATAATTGGTATCGGCAATAGAAATAGAATTTTGAGCAGCAAAACGTTCTTGCATAGGCTGTAAATCCTCAAGAGTTACTTTATCATTTGTTAATTTAATTTTTAACAAATCTCTGTTGACAATCATTTTGCTTAGAGAAGACAGAATAAAATCATCGTTTTTTTGCCAACTTTTTAAGGCTCCTATGATATCAAAATCATCTAATTGCGCAAATAAATCTAATGTAGTTTCGTCAAAAGTATCAATGGTAACTTTATTTTGCATAAAATATAAAAGTGGGTCACTACAAGGAAGATCTATCCCTTTCAAAGTAAGTTCTTTTGCACGTTTCAAAATTTTCATTAATATCAACTCGGCTACAAGACTTGTTTTGTGTAAATACGCTTGCCAATACATCAATCTTCTTGACATTAAGAATTTTTCTACCGAGTATATTCCTTTCTCTTCAATAACTAAATAATCATCAACCACATTCATCATTTGGATTAAACGCTCCGAATTTACATTGCCCTCAGCAACACCAGAGTAAAAACTATCTCGTTTTAAATAATCCATCCGATCCATATCTAGTTGACTAGAAATCAATTGCAACATGAATTTTCGATTGTATTCTCCTTTAAAAACCTGGATTGCTAAACTGAGTTGCCCATTAAAGTCATTGTTTAATTTATTCATAAAAAGCAATGAAATAGCTTCATGATGCACATCCTCTACAATACTTTTTTCCATGGCATGAGAAAAAGGACCGTGCCCTATATCATGGAGTAAAATGGCAATATAAAGAGCATTTTCCTCTTCTGTAGAAATTGCAACACCTTTAAAACGCAATACATCGACCGCTTTCTGCATCAAGTGCATACAACCTAAAGCATGGTGAAAACGAGTATGATTAGCGCCTGGATAAACTAAATAGGACAATCCCATCTGAGAAATCCTTCGTAAACGCTGAAAATAAGGATGCTGAATTAAGTCGTAAATTAAAGCATTTGGAATGGTAATGAAACCGTAAATGGGATCATTAAATATTTTGAGTTTATTGATTTGAGTCACTATGGGTGTACATTTTAGATAGCAAATATAGGAAAATGGATTTTGGATTGTCAAAATTATAAATATCCTTTCTATTGCAATTATTTTTAAAATAAAGATTTAAAACTCTTGAAAAATTTTTCAGGTCTAGCAAAAAAAGCTTTTAAAAACAACAAACCTTTATTTGCATAAAGGTTTGTCAAGATATTTAAAAAAGTTTTAAATGTTAAGTTTACTGTTTTTTTGGCTAAAGCCAAAATAAATCACCAGCCCAATAAGCAACCAAACTCCAAAATAAATCCAGTTCCATACACTTAATTCAGCCATCATATACAAACAACATATTAGTCCAAGTAAAGGAATTAGGGATAAATTTTCTTTGTAAGACCAAACTGTAAGTCCTAAAAGTGTGATGATAAAAATCCACATTGGAATTTTGTGCTTGAACAAGCTAAAACCACTTTCATATTTAATAGCATCATCAACAGGAAGTCCCGAAATAATTTTTGCATACGCTGCATCATCTTCTTGATACTGACTTAACAACTGCTCTAAATCAGGTGTTTCTGTTGTAGTATTTTTTGGATCAACTGTAACTAAGTATTGGTAAACTTTTTGAGTTTCTTCTTTATTTAAAGCAGTAATAATAGCTGATGAACTGTTAGCCTGAGTTTCATTCGTAATAAAATCCATTGTTGCTTTATTGTTATACCCAAATGCAGCCACAATTCCTATAACTAATAATACAGGCATGATAAACTTAGAATTCACATAAGGTGTTTTAAACTTACCACGAGGAATATCTTTTTTATTTTGCAACACTAATACACCAGCACAAACCAGCACAAAAGCAAATAAAGTCCCAATACTGCATAAATCAGTCACCAATGTTAAGTTTAAAAACAAAGCAGGAACAGCAACAACAAAACCAGTTACAATAGTTGCAAAAGATGGTGTTTTAAATTTAGGATGTACTGTAGAAAAACGTTTTGGCAACAAGCCATCACGACTCATACTCATCCAGATACGAGGTTGTCCCATTTGAAAAACCAATAAAACACTTGCCATAGCCACAACCGCACTAACAGCAATAATTCCCGACAGCCATTTAAGATCTAATTTTTCGAATACAAAAGCAAGCGGATCACCTACATTAAGAAGGTCATAGCTTACCATACCTGTAAGTACAAGTGCAATTGCAATATACAACAGTGTACATATAATGATAGCCCACATCATTCCGCGAGGTAAATCACGTTGTGGATCTTTGCACTCCTCGGCAGTTGTAGATATTGCATCAAAACCAATGTAGGCAAAAAATACAGCTGAAACTCCTTTTAAAACCCCCGAAACTCCATTTGGAGCAAACGGATCCCAATTAGCAGTATCTACATAAAAAACACCCACGGCTATTACTAAAAGAACAATGCATAATTTTACAACAACCATGATATTACTCGCATTTCGGGATTCTTTCATACCACGGTAAATTAAAGCAGTAATCAATACAATAATAAGTAAAGCAGGTAAATCAGCAACAAAATGAAAAGAACCAATTACTGGAGATGTATTCCAAGCCGTGTAAGCATCTTGCAGCGCAGGACTTAAATCCGCATAGCTTTTTCCTGCTTGCATGAGCGCTGTGGCTTCATCAAATCCACGTGACGCCGATAAGAAATCCATTTGAATCCATTGTGGCAAATGAATACCTCCGCTAGAAAGTAAACTGGTAAAATAATCACTCCAAGATATGGCCACCGTGATATTCCCGACTGAATACTCCATGATCAACGCCCAACCTATTATCCATGCAATTATTTCACCAAAAGCAACATACGAATACGTATAAGCACTTCCAGAAACAGGAACCATTGAGGCAAATTCAGCGTATGCAAAAGCAGCAAAACTGCAGGCAATAGCCGTAAACAGAAACAAGAAAATTACCGCTGGCCCACCATCAGCACTTGCTTTACCAATGGTACTAAAGATACCAGCTCCTACAATTGCGGCAATTCCAAAAGCAGTTAAATCCCTAGCTGTTAAGTGTTTTCCTAATGCATTATGACCGTCTGCATTATTTTTTTCAACTTGATTTAATATATCTTGAACTGTTTTTTTTCTAAATAAACCCTTTAATGCCATGTTGACTATTTTAATTGATACTATTAGTGCAAAACTTCTATGTAAAATATTCCTAAAAGTTAGTTGCGGTTTCAAAAGTATAAAACTAATTGAATTAATACGGTTTTATAC
>NZ_MTCA01000334.1:0-1968 GCF_002150205.1 Flavobacterium sp. FPG59
TCCTTAGACAGTGAAATTTTAGAAATAATTAAAAGTCTAGATAAAATTTCAACAGAATCTTCAAACAAAACTAATGCAAAAGCATATTTAGCATATCAAAGTTTATCTGTTGATAATAAAAAAAGTTTAATTAAACGAATTAGGATTTTAGATAATTCAATCGGAATAACCGAAATTAATGATAAAATAAAAAAAGAACTTATTTATTCAACGTACCCTAGTTCTTTAGATGCTTTTCTTGAAATATTAGAAGGATGGTGGTTTGCAAAATCAATAGACAATTTAACTTCACGAATCGACTCTATTGGTTCAAGTGAATTACAATTAAAAATAGCTAATATCAGTGATTCTTTTCAAGCAGATAATTTACCGAATCATTTTTCTGTTCAACTAGAAATAACAGACGAAGATGTTGAAAATTTAAAGGAGAGGAATTTTTTAAAGCAATTAGACCTAATAAAAATAAATGCTAATTCAAGAACTTTAAAAAGAGCAATTAGTGATTTCAGAAGAGCCTTTGAACAACGTTCTAAATGGTTAAGACTTCAATTATTAAACCCCGATGAAGAAGAACAATATGACGTAAAACTATACGATTACTGGCAAAACATCTTTGATATAATGTGTGACGAAGCAGAAGAAAAAAACATCGAAGAAGTCATTGAACTTGGAAGAGGGTTTTATATGGAGCAATTTGCCAAAACTTGTCCACAAATCAAAATTCGAGAAAAATTCAATGAGGACTATTTGACAAGGGGAAGCTATCAAATGCTTTCAGATTCTAAAAAAATTGGTTGGCATCCAAATTACAAAAAAGACATATGAATATAGGTTGGACAGAACGAAATACAATTGTTGCAAATTTATTTAATCCTGCGTTTTGTGGGGAAATTATTAGAGCAACTGCAAAAGAATATAACAAACATACTAGTACTAACTTTCCATATGCATTTGCCTTTTTGATATTACCAATAGTACTACACAAAGCTACCAGAGAACGTATGCCAAGGTCGGTTAGAACATATTATTTTGTATGGGTAGAACAAAATGACGATTTGTTTTTTGATTTTCCTAAACGTACACGAAGTATGGTAAAATATACAAAAGAAGCATTATTATTTTTACTTGCCCATCACAAAATTGAAATTAATGAAAATGCTGAAATACTAGCAAGTGACGAAAAAGTAAAAATAATAAATAAGGAGGAATATCAAGAATACAACGATATATTAAAAAAAGCAGAAATGCTAGGTAAATGGTTGTCTTCAACAAGTGATGTTAAATCAATATACTCATTTTTAAGAATAACACCATAATTATGCAAATACAGAAAATCATATTATATAGCCATAGTGGTAAAAAAAGAATATTGCCATTTGAACTTGGGAAAGTAAATATTATAACTGGAGAATCTAAATCGGGTAAATCTGCTTTAATTGAAATAATTAATTATTGTTTAGCTTCAAGTGGTTGTGATATTCCAGAAGGTATTATTCGTGATACCGTATCGTATTTCGCAATCCAAATTATTTTTAATGATTCGGAGACAGCATTTATTGCTCGAGAAAACCCGAATATCAAAGGTATTCAAGCTTCAACTACAGTCTGCCTACTTCGGAATATTGGAGAAATTCCTCCTAATTTGGAAGATATAAAATCTAACTTAAATGTTGATGCTTTGAAAGATTTTTTAACCCGAAAAATTGGTATTTCTGAGAACATACACATTCCTGACTCTCTAACAAGAGAACCGTTAAAGGCCAACTTTAAACATTCACGTTTTTATTGCTACCAGCCTCAATATTTAGTTGCCGACCCATATCAACTTTTTTATAACCAAAATAAGGAATTTGTTCCACAATCAATTAAAGATACACTTCCTTACTTTTTAGGAGCTGTCAATGAAAATTCATTAGCCATTGAAAGTGAAATTACTCAATTAAAAAAGAATCTTAATAGATTAGTAAG
>NZ_MTCA01000258.1:0-3976 GCF_002150205.1 Flavobacterium sp. FPG59
ACTTAGTATTACAGATATAAAAAACGTTATCATTCTAGACGTTTGCATCTCCAGTTTTGGTCCCACAGATATAATAATGGCAACCCAAAAACCTAGAACGCCTATGTTGATAAAGTTGAGTAAAAATCCTTTTACAAAAAGACTTATGTAATTTTTTTTGACAATTTCTTTATCAATAAGATCGGTATTTATTTTTTGTTCTTTTTTTAATTGTACGAATGAAATAATACCATAAGCTAACATAATAACACCACCAAAAATGAATAATGCCGGTTGATCTTTGATACTTTGTATTAATCTATAACTTCCTAAATACGCAATAGCAATAAAAAAAATATCTCCTAATACAACACCTAAATCAAAAACTAAAGCGGCTCTGAATCCTTTTATAATACTGGTTTCAAGTAGTATAAAAAAAACAGGGCCTATCATAAAACTAAGAAATATTCCCCAAGGAATACCAGCTAAAATATCGTTTACCATTCAAAATTAAAATTTGTTGCCTGTAAATATACCAAGGATTATCTATTTTTCTTGAATTTTACCACCTATGAAAACTTCTTTATTAATTTGTTTGGGTTTACCATAAATAAAAATAGAACCTCCAGCACGAACTTTTGCATCTACGAGCGTGGTAGCATAAACATCTGCTTCACCACCTGCAGAGACGCTTATGACGGTTTGTGTGGTAATTAAATCTTTGGAACTTAAAATACCTCCAGATGTAATTATAACGTCTTGATTTGTTGCTTTTCCAGTTAAGGTCACAATTCCACCAGCATTGACTTTTACGTTTACTTTTTCTACGTTTAAATCTAAAATAACTTCGCCACCAGATGTTGCATTTACTGCTAAGCTAGTTTGTTTAAAATCATATTCACTAGAAACATAAGCACCTTCACTTACTGAAATTTCTTCAATCTTATTAAAATACAATTTTACAGTGATGTCATTACCTGAAAGTAATTTTGGGAACGGCATTCTTATTTTCAAAATTCCGTTTTTATTTACCGCCTCTAATTCGTCAGAACGATCACCTGTAATGACAATCTTGTTTTCCGAAGCTGGAATTAATAACACTTTGATCTTATCAAAAACTTTAACTTCATCAAAATCACCTAGATTTCTAGATACTTGAGCATTCGTAATTTGACTTAAAATTACAAATGCAAGTAGCACTATTTTTTTAGTCCAATTTCTAAAATTACTTTTTTGGTATTCCTGAATCTTTAATTTCATTTTTTTTACTTTATAGGTTCGCTAACTCTTCTTAAAAAATTAAAATCCAATTGTTTTTTAACTAAATCGGCATTTTTAACTTTAACGAAAATTTCATCTCCTAATTGCAATATCTTACCAGAAGTTGCTCCTGTTAATGCATATTGTTTTTCATCGAAAGTGTAATAATCATCACGTATGTCTCGAATACGAACCATTCCTTCGCACTTATTTTCGATAATTTCAACATAAATTCCCCATTCTGTCACACCCGAAATCACACCCAAAAACTCTTGATCCTGATGATCTTGCATGTATTTTACTTGCATGTATTTGATAGAATCACGTTCCGCATTGGTTGCCAAACCTTCCATAGTTGAGGAATGTAAACATTTGGTTTCATACGTTTCTTCATCTACTGATTTTCCTCCATCAAGGTAAAACTGTAACAAACGGTGCACCATAACATCTGGATAACGACGTATTGGCGATGTAAAATGAGAATAATAATCAAAAGCAAGTCCGTAATGACCAATGTTATCTGTAGAATATTTGGCTTTACTCATACTTCTAATAGCCAGTGTATCAATTAAATTTTGCTCTTTTTTACCATTAACATCAGCCATTAATTGATTCAAAGATTTCGAAATATCCCCTTTGTTTCTGAAATCAATTTTGTAACCAAACTTAGCAATTACGGTTTGCATGGCTATTAATTTATCTTCATTAGGCTCATCATGGATTCTATAAATAAAGGTTTTCTTTTGTTTACCAATGTATTCTGCTACTTTTTTATTTGCCAAAAGCATAAACTCTTCAATCAAATGATTGGCATCTTTTGAAACTTTAAAGTAAACTCCTTGTGGTTCACCCGCATCGTCTAAATTGAATTTTACTTCGACTTTGTCAAAAGAGATGGCACCATCAGCCATTCTCTTTTTTCTAAAAATCTTAGCTATTTCATCCATTTTAAGCGTTGCTGCAACAATTTCTGCAGGAACTTGATATGATGCTCCAGTGATCGAAATTTCTACAGGAATAACATCTTGTTTCGTTTCTATGATGTGTTGCGCTTCTTCGTAAGCAAAACGTTGATCCGAGAAAATTACCGTTCGACCAAACCACTGGTTTACCACTTGCGCTTTATCAGTAATTTCAAATATGGCCGAAAACGTATATTTCTCTTCATGCGGACGTAAGGAACACGCAAAGTTTGACAACACCTCAGGTAACATAGGTACTACTCTATCCACTAAATAAACCGATGTGGCACGTTGATAAGCTTCATCATCAAGGATGGTTCCTTCTTCTAAATAATAAGATACATCGGCAATGTGAATTCCAATTTCGAAATTTCCATTTTCTAATTCTTTGAAAGACAAAGCATCATCAAAATCTTTAGCATCTTTTGGATCTATGGTAAAAGTCAATGTATCACGCATATCACGACGATTGGCAATTTCTTCTTCCGTAATCGAAGTATCTATTTTTTGTGCATAAGTTTCAACTTCAATAGGAAACTCTGATGGTAAACCGTATTCAGCCAAAATAGCATGAATCTCCGTATCATGTTCACCTGGTTTACCTAAAACTTTAACAACGGTCCCAAACGGACTATCAGCACGTTTTGGCCAATCTTCAATATGTACCAAAACTACATCACCTTGCTCCGCCTCTCCTATTTTATCCTTTGGAATAAAAATATCAGTATACATTTTTGGATTCGCAGTAGAGACAAAAGCAAAATTAGCTTGGATATCAATTACGCCTACAAAATCTGTTTTGTGTCGTTCTATGACTTCAATAACTTCACCTTCAGGACGTTTTCCTTTTCTACGGTTGTACACGTAAACTTTAACAATATCTTTATCTAAAGCATGATTCAAGTTTGCGGTAGGAATAAAAACATCATCCTCAAGATCTGGACAAACAAAAAAGGCTGTTTTACGACCCGTCATGTCTATTTTACCTTCGTAATAATCTTGACTAGCAGCTTTTACCAAAAATTTACCTGGTTCCGACTCAATAATCTTATTTTGTGAGGCTAAAATCTTTAAATCTTTTATTATTTGATTTCTACTCTCTGTATCATCAAGCTCCAACTTTGCTCCTATTTGTTTATAATTGAATGCTTTATTAGCACTTTGCGATAGTATTTTTAATATTTTATCCGTGAAATCTTTCCCTTTCTTTATCGGCTTTCTTAATCTTTTACTCATAAATCTTGTTCTTAAAAGTCTAAAATTACGAAATACTAAAGTGTTATCACTAAAATAGCGCTAGATTTAAATAAAATATAACTTTACGTAATAGTTGTATCTTTATAAAAACTATACCAATGGAAGCATTTAAAACGATTGCTATATTCAATTACGCACACGAAATTGTGGTCATCAAACATTTATTAGAGCAAGAAGCAATTGCTTTTTTTTTCGAAAACGAAAATCTCATAGCAGTCGATCCGTTTGGCAGTTTTGCATACGGCGGAATCAAACTCAAAATTCATCAAAACGATTTTGAAAAAGTGCAAGCTCTTTTGGATCACTTGAACAACAATTTGAAAATCGTTTGAGATCAATTTTAAAAATTTTTGAATTTTATTTTTTCAAAGTTGTCAACATATATTTAAATAAACAAAAAGAAAAATTAAATTTTAAATCCTTCTTGGTTGTTATTATAGTGTGTTAATAATGGCAATAAATTTTTTAAAAATGATATTGAAAATCAGTTTTAAGATGTTATTTAGACTTATCAACAT
>NZ_MTCA01000294.1:0-3072 GCF_002150205.1 Flavobacterium sp. FPG59
GAGATAAATAATGTATTAAAAAACAAATCAATCGAAAATAATGTTGAAATTGCAAGACTCCTTTTTGAGTTTAGAAATGAAATGTTTGTGAAAAATGATTAGAAATCTTTGGACACGCGAAGAACTAATACTTGCCTTCAACTTGTATTTGAAATTACCTTTTGGTAAAATGCACAAACGTACTCCAGAGATTATTGAATTGGCTAATCTTTTGGGTAGAACTCCAAGTTCTATTGGGATGAGGTTAGGTAATTTTGCAAGTGTCGATCCTTTTCATCAGAAAAGAGGGGTAGGTGGTTTAAAAGGAGGAATGAATCAAGTTAAACCAATTTGGGATGAATTCTTTCACAATCAAGAAGAACTAGTTTTTTTAAGCGAGCAAATTCTAGCACAAAAAGAACATACCTCTATAGAAAATAAATACCAAGACATTCTTTTGGACTTAAAAGGATTAAAAGGAGAAACTGTGATTCGAGAAGTAAAAACGAGAGTCAATCAATCTGTTTTCAGACAAATGGTTTTAACAAATTATAATACTCAATGTGCAATAACGGGAATTGATATTCCTGAATTATTACTAGCAAGTCATATTGTTCCATGGTCAAAAAATGAAAATGAAAGATTAAATCCAGAAAATGGAATATGTCTTTCCGCTCTTTATGATAAAGCTTTTGATAAAGGATTGATTGGTGTTAACTCAAGCTACCAAGTAATATTGTCTAATAGTCTAAAAAAGAAAAAGGGAACTTCTTTTTACCAAAATCATTTTGCTTCGATTGAGAATCAAAGAATTGTTGATGGAATTAAATATTTACCACGAAAAGAATTTTTAGAATTTCACCTTGATACTATTTTCGAAAAATGAAAGGACTAAATTTATTTGCGATATACAAAAATGGGGAACACCTAGGAAACGAAAGAGGGTTTTCAACTGAAGATGCAATAAAGAGATACTTGATTACTTCATCTTTTGAAACTCTTTTGGATGATCCTGAATTTGTATCTCAATATTCAAGTTGTCTTGCAGTTGAAGATATTCATTTTCCTAAGTTTAGTTCTGGTAAGATGAAGATTTTAGAAATCCAAAAAAGTAAATTTGATTATTGGGCATTTATAGAAAAATACTATCCAAAATATTCCAATTGTGATAAAGTTTTATTAAGTGATATTCTTACCAGAAAGCTTAATGGAAAAGCAATTTGTGAAGAAGATGAAGAATATATAAAGGACCGGGATGTTAGAAAGGAGTTATTTGAACTTGATAAAGAATTGCTCTGTGAGGCTTTTGAAAACTTTTTCAATACTGTTTATCCGCAACAACTTCGTTATGGGACAGATATGAGAAAATCAGACGTGAAAACTACATTCAAAGGATTATAGATTGATGATTAACGATTTTGAATTCAGATTATTGGAATGCAAAATCACGAAAATAATTGAAGAACTGAATGAAAAATAAAGTTGTAAAAATTAATAAGTAATCAAAAAAAATAAAATTATGACAGAAATCACAGATAATACAATTTATTATACTTTAAGTACAATTTCTCAAACAATGGCTGCTTTATTTGCAGTTGTTGGGACATTTGCAATATTTCAAATTCAGGCAACAGAAATCCGACTAATTAATTTGTTAATTAGTAGAGCCGATAATGAAACTAAAGAGAATGCTCAAGTAAATGTTAAAAGATTAATAGCGGCAAAAAAATTTAAAGAAGCAAACGAATCATTTGCTATGGAAGATCCAAACGGTGGTTTAATAAATATTTGCATAAATAAAATAATCGAATACAAGATTTTAATTAAAGCTACCGTAATTGCATCTTCTTTTACAATTTTTATTTCTGTGGTAATGTTAAGTTTAGTTGATCAAATTAAATCTTTGGGCTTTTTTAATTTTGCTTTTTTCTTGACATTAATAATATTTGTAAGCTCTTTGATAATAATGTCAAAGAAAATATTGGATATATTTAAATAGGAAATACTCACTGTTATTTGGAGGACTATAAGGCAGCGTTAACAAAAAAACAATAGACAACATCTGACACTCAAAAAATAGATTTAAAATTGAAGATTAACGATTTTGAATTCAGATTTGCAGAAATCGAAATGCAGAAATTGGAATGAAAATGTGGAAATTTAAAATTTGAAAGTAGTAAATAATTCGTAAATATCCGTCACATAACAGCTAGAGTTTCGTTGCGTGCGAAGCACGAACAATGAAACTCGTGTTGAACGGAACCGGCAATTATCTTGTAATATGGAGTTATCGAAAAGTGTAAATAAGGCTATTTGAGAAGTGTTTCTATTTCTATTATGGAATTATCGACAATGTATTGAAAATCAATTAAGTAATATAAATAGAAACGTCCTTATTCTATTGCAAAAATACAAAAAATAGTTTTTGAATTTGTTTTTAATGGTTGTTTTTGAAAGGAATTTATTTTAAGGCTCGCAAGCTACCGTAGGTTTAGTTCAACACACGCTACAAGCAATTTGGGTATAAGGCTTAATTTGAAATTGGTTTTGTATTTGGAAGATTTGGCAAATCCAAATAATGGGCTTAATTTAGTCCCAAACTGCTTGTAGCGCGGGAACGTTAGCGGATATGCTAAAAAATCACGTAAAAAAAGGAATGTATAATGATTAGAAACTTAACTTTAATATTATTTTTACTTTACCAAGTATCTACTTTTGCTTGTCTAAATGAATCTAGAATTTTACTAAACGGAAAATTTATAATTTCGGACGAAGAATCACTTGTACCTTACGGTCATTTGTATTACCAAAACAGAAAAGAGTATGAAAAAGAATTGGTAGAAGTTTATAACTCTTGGAAAAAGGAAAAAAACATTGAAGATTATTCTGATTATGGCGTAATTCTAGTTTATCTAGGTGAATATAAAAAAGCACTAAAAGTTTTTCAAGAAATTGAAACTTTAAAACCCGGACTTTATGCAACAGCTGCAAATATGGGAACTACCTATGAACTATTGGGGAATAATAAATTAGCCTACGATTGGATAAAAAAAGGAATTGAAATAGATAAAAATTCTCACGATGGTTCAGAAT
>NZ_MTCA01000077.1:0-13094 GCF_002150205.1 Flavobacterium sp. FPG59
GTATAATATAACCCGCTAGCGCTGCAAGGGAAAAATAAGATGAATTAGGTATTAACAAAACACTCACAATAAATAAAAAAATACTAGCTGAAATAAAAAGTGTATTTCTAACTTTTGAAGTAATTAAATATAAGATTAAAATCAAAAGCGCTATCAAAGGTTTAAATGCAAAAAGTATTGGTTCAAAAGATGACAATTCTGCAATAACCTCAATTAATGTAAATACAAACATAAAAGCTATTAATGCCTTTTCGATCAAACTACTTTTAACATTATAAATTTTCATTTTATGGTTTTAAAAGGTTCAAAAAATCCTCTTCAGAAATTATAGAAACGTTTAACTTTGTGGCCTTGTCTAGTTTTGCCGGCCCCATATTATCTCCCGCAACAACATAATCTGTTTTGGCTGAAATAGAACTACCTACTTTTCCTCCATTGTCTTCTATTGCTTTTTTTAATTCGTCTCTTGAGAATTTTTCAAAAACACCCGAAACAACAAATATCTTTCCAGAGAAAATTGTGGTTGCGTTTGGATTTACAGTTTCAACAACTTCAAATTGAACTCCTACATTTTTTAATTTATCTATTATAGCAATATTATTTTCATTTTCAAAAAACGAAACAACGCTTTGTGCAATACGCTCTCCAATTTCATCTACTTGAACTAAATCAGAAATTGTTGCAATTTGCAAAGCCTCTATGTTTTTATAATGAAGTGCTAATTTTTTGGCCACAGTTTCTCCTACATATCGAATCCCTAGAGCGTATAAAACCCTTTCAAAAGGAATGTTTTTTGAGTTTTCGACACCATTAATAAGATTTTCTGCAGATTTTTGAGCCATACGCTCTAAGGGTACAATTTGTTCCACCTTTAGATCATAAAGATCAGCATAATTTTGAACCAAATTATTATTGAAAAGTAGCGCAACCGTCTCACCACCTAAACCCTCAATATCCATTGCCTTTCTAGATATAAAGTGCTGTATTCGGCCAATAATTTGAGGAGGGCAACCATAAAAATTAGGACAGTAATGATTGGCTTCTCCTTCATTTTTTATTAACTCGGTTTTACATTCTGGACATTCTGTAATATAAACCGTTGGTGTTGTATTTTCAGGTCTAAAACTCAAATCTACTGCAATAATTTTTGGAATTATTTCTCCTCCTTTTTCAACAAATACAGTATCTCCAATGCGTATGTCTAATTTTTCAATTTGATCGGCATTGTGTAAGGAAGCTCTTTTAACCACTGTTCCTGCCAGTTGTACAGGAGACAAATTTGCAACTGGAGTTATAGATCCAGTTCTACCTACTTGATAAGAAATCGAGTTTAATCGGGTAGAAACCTGCTCTGATTTGAATTTATACGCTATAGCCCAGCGCGGAGATTTCGCTGTATACCCTAATTCTTCTTGAAAATAAAATGAATTAACCTTTACAACAACACCGTCAGTTTCATACGGTAAATCATGACGGTGTACGTCCCAATACGTTATAAAATCAAAAACCTCTTCCAGATTGTTTGCTAATTTAGCTTCCTTGGGCACTTTGAATCCCCAATCTCTTGCCACATTTAAACTGTTAAATTGTGAATCGAAAGGCAAATCACTACCTATTATAAAATACAACAAACAATCTAAGGGTCGTTTTGCAACGACTGCGCTATCTTGTAATTTTAAACTTCCCGAGGCAGTATTTCTAGGATTTGAATAAGGTGTTTCTCCAATTTCAATCAAATCTTGGTTCATTTTTTCAAAACCAGCAAATGGTAAAATTATTTCTCCCCGAATGTCAAATTTTACAGGATAATTACCTTTTAGTTGCAGAGGAATCGTTTTTATGGTTTTAATGTTTTGTGTTACATCATCACCTTGAAATCCATCGCCACGAGTAACTGCTTTTTGTAATTTTCCATTTTCATAGGTTATACTTATCGAAGCACCATCATATTTTAACTCGCAAGTATAAGAAATAGGAACATCGCCTAAAACTTTTTTTAATCTAGTTTCCCAATTGATAAGATCTTCTTTAGAATAGGAATTATCTAAAGAGTACATGCGATGTTCATGCGCTACAGTTTGGAAATTTTTAGTTATAGTACCTCCTACTCTTTGTGTAGGTGAGTTTTTATCTTCAAATTCTGGATACTTACTCTCAAGTTCTTGTAGCTGTTTTAATTTTAAATCAAATTCATAGTCAGTAATAACAGGATTATCTAAAACATAATAATTGTAATTATGCTGATGCAACTCTTCTCTTAGTTGTTGAATTGTATTTTGAATATTCATGGAAATAAAAATTGGCTATCTTAGTACGTGAAATAAGGTACTAAAATAACCAATTTAAAATTTAAACAATGAATTATCCCTCAATAATTGTATTTATTTGCTGGTATAATTGACCATCACTTAAAAAAGAACCTTGTTGAATCAATTCAAAAATTGAAGAGTTGCGTTCCTCTGTAAATTCTTTTTTACCCACTTTCATTTCAATGGTATCCGTAAACATATTGTCACTAAGCCATTGCAATCCATCACGAGTTAAAAAATCAACTTCCGGAACTAGAGATTTCAAAACAATAGATTGCACATAGGTATCAAAACAATGAAAAAGAAAAATATGATTTTTAGAAAAATGTTCTAAATAAGTTGCTTTAGAAAGCACGCCTTCCCAAATCAAATCAGAGAAAACATCCAATTCTTGTTCAGCCACTTCTGGTTTTTCAGCTTTAATTTTATCCCACTCTGCTTTATCAATAGCTTGAGTAGCTAGAAAATTTGTAAACTCTTGTGTCAGTTCTTCAAACTGCTCTTTGGTCAATCGAGTATATTTCATTGTATAATTGTTAATCAAAAATTATAATTCAAAAATGCTTTTTTTGCGAATGCAAATTTAAAACTTAATCATAAAAAAAGCCTTCTTTTTCAAGAAGGCTTTCAATTAATTTCTAAATAGACTAGAAAATATATCTAATTCCAAACTGTGCTTGCCATCTTGATAATAAACTAGCATCATAATTGAACGTTTTAGTTTGTGTACCATTAAAAGTATAAGTAGGCTCTTTTGTGCTTTGATCAACAGAAACTCCTATTGGTTGTATACTTGTAGGAACTTGAACCAATCCCCAATTAGAATTTAATAAATTTCCAACATTTAAGATATCAATACTAAACTGAATAGTATTAGTTTTATCTGAACCGGAAGATGGTTTAAAATTATAATCTTGGATTAATTTCATGTCCCATTTTCCTCTCCATGGTGCTAATGCTCCATAACGCTCAGCATATTGCCCTCTTCTTTCACTTAAATATTTATCTTGATTGATGAAAGCATCAAATGCTGCACCTTGTCCCGCTCCACTAAATGTCATAGCTCCAATTTCAGCCGTCGTAGGTACATAAATTAAATCATTATTAACAGAACCGTCATTGTTAATATCACCTCCGTAAATGTAATTAAAACGTCCTCCTTGAGCATACTCAAAAAATGTAGAAACTGTGGTAGCCCATTTGTCGTTTGTACCGTATTTCCATTTTTTAGATGCTACACCAATAAAACGGTGCGTATCTCCGTATTTTGAATTAGACAAAACGGCATCATTTACATTACCTAAAGCTGGATTAAATGCAAATGCGTCACCCGTAATTTCAGCTTCAATAGAGTTTACATCTTTAGCTATTAAATAATTATAAGCTAAACTCGCAAATAAACCGTTATCAAAAGATTTTTGTAACTTAAATGATGTGTTTAAAACATATCCTTTATTAGAATTAGTCATTACATAAGCGTTATTAGCGCCTTTATCTGCAGCATTGTAAATTACTCTTTTATCAACACCTGCAAGAATACCAGATGGAGTTCTTAAACCCCAGTTTTGAACATGAACACCGTTGATATCTTTGTTGTAAGACATATCAAAAGTTGCAATATAATTGTTCTTAAAACGGTGATCTAAACCTAAACTTGATCTCCATACTTGAGGCCACTTAAAGTTTTTATCCATAATTTGGAAAAATCCGTCATCAGCTCCACTTACTTGATTTCCTAACCATACAAATGGTAATTTCCCAGTAAATATACCTGAACCACCACGCAATTGTGTAGTTTTATCTCCTTTAACATCCCAATTGAAACCCATTCTTGGTGACCAAAGTAATTTATCTGTTGGTAATGTAGTTGAAATTAATGTTTCATCAGCCTTCGTTTTAGGATTATAATACAAAACACTATTATTTCTTGTAGCTCCGTTTTGAGTGTCTATGTATTTTTGAATTAAATCAGAAGTATCAAAATACAACGGTTTGTCAACTCTTAATCCTAATGAAAGTTTTAAATTATCGGTAATATTCCAATCATCTTGAGCATATAATGCAGCTTGACCTACATTAAGCTCAGCTAATTTCCATCCATTATCTGCTCCAACAGCAAACGAATTTCTTAATGCGTAAGTGTCTTGAGCATGTTTCATATTTTGTTTCAACGAACTTAATGCCTCTGGATTAGCAGCATCTGCCAAAAAAGCGGCAACGCTTGAATAAGAATTAAATGTACCATAATATGGAATAGGATCAGTTACTGGATTACGAAATTTATCATATCCAGCCAAATTAAATGAATTTTCAAATTGATATTTCTCAAAAGAAGCACCAAAAGTAAAAGCATGCTTACCTGCTGTATAACTTAAATTGTTTGTAATTTGAAGCACTTTTTGATCTAGAGTATTGTTGATCGAAAAAGGTTCGTGACCAGCAATAATGTAATTTGAACCATTACTCTGAATATTAATTACTGGAGCTGGTTCAGAAAAAGGATCTCTAAAATCATTAAAATGAGTATAACCCGCTTGTAATTTATTAGAAACAGTTTCGCTTATTTTGGAGTTTAACTCAACTAAAAAAGATCTTAATTCATTGTTAATTTGATATCCAGATTTTTCGAATTGTAGTGTATTTGCATCTGGACCTCTAAATCCTAAAGCTGATGGATGCGCTGGTTTGTCTTTTGCAGCATTCAAAAAGTTGTAAATAACAGCCAATTTATTGTTGTCATTAATGTTCCAATCTAATTTTACGATACCTTTATTAGAATTGGTATTATGTTTAAAACCTTGGTAAGCACCTGTGTTATAACCCAATCTACCTAAAGCAGCTGATACTGCAACCAAATCAGATTCTAAAACTCTGGATTCATTTACACCTGTAACACCATCACCATTATTAGCAACAAAATTGGATCCTAAGTCACTACGCTTATCGATTTCATAATTAGCAAAGAAAAACAACTTATCTTTTACTAATGGGCCTCCAAAGCTAAATCCAGCTTGCGTTTGTTCTAAAGAAGGAACAAATATATCTTGTCCTTTTATTTTACTTCCTGTTAGATCTTGATTTCTAAAGAAAGCATAAGCAGTACCATGAAATTCATTGGTACCTGATTTAGTAACTGCATTTACAGATGCACCTGTAAAACCAGATAAAGTTACATCATAAGGCGCTGTAGCAACCTGAATTTGTTCAATTGCATCCAATGAAATAGGTTGCGAACCAGTTTGTCCTCCAGGAGTAGCAGCATCTAATCCGAAAGGATTATTGAAAACGGCTCCGTTCAAAGAATAACTATTGTATTGATCGTTACGTCCTCCAAAAGAACCTCCACTTGCAGATGGTTCTAAACGGGTAAAATCATCAGCTGACCTTGAGATTGTTGGTAACGCAGTTAATTCTTTTCTACCAATTGTAGTTTCGGCACCAGTTCTTCCATTACCAAATACTTTGTTTTTAGAACCTGTAACTTTTACCTCGCTAAGTTGTTGACTCACGTCACTTAGTTGCGCATCTAAAATTAATGCTTTACCCAACTCTAAATATACTTCATTGTAAACCTGAGATTCATAACCTACAAAGGAAATAGTAATTTTGTAAGGCCCACCAATACGCATATTTAGCATATTGTACCTGCCGTCTACATTTGAAACTCCAGAGTATTTGGATCCTGTAGGAGTGTGAATAGCTAAAATAGTTGCGCCTGGTAATGTTTCACCCGCTGAACTTTTTACAATTCCTTTAATACTTGATGTTGTAGTTTGTCCCAACATGGTAACAGAACTACAAAAAATCAGAAGTAGTGTAATAATTTTTTTCATTTGTTTAATTGTGTGCGTTATTTGTGCCACAAAATTAAGCAAAAAAAAATCACTCCGAAGAGTGATTTTACTATTCTTTAACAAATAGTTAAGAAATTTTTATTTTTCTGCAACGATCTCATAGTCTAATTCAACTATAACATCTCTGTGTAAACGAACACTTGCATTGTATTTACCAGTACGTTTAACGATACCGCTAGTGATAAATTTTCTATCAATTGTTTGACCACCTTTAGCTAATGCTTCAGCAATGTCAATATTAGTGATAGAACCAAATAATTTTTCACCACCTGCTTTAGCAAATATTTTAATTTCGATAGCTTTTAAAGCTTCACCTAATGCTTTAGCATCAGCAACTACTTTAGCTTCTTTGTGAGCTCTTTGCTTTAAGTTTTCAGCTAATACTTTCTTTGCAGATGAAGTAGCTAATTGAGCAAATCCTTGTGGAATTAAATAATTACGACCATAACCGTTTTTTACAGTTACTACATCATCTTTAAATCCTAAATTTTGAACATCTTGTTTTAAAATAAGTTCCATGTTGTTGTCCTTTATTATAGAAGTTAGGTTTCATGATTAGAAAACCAACAACTGAGTTTTAATATTATTTAAGTAAATCCGCCACGTAAGGCATCAAAGCAATGTGACGTGCTCTTTTCACAGCAACAGAAACTTTTCTTTGGTACTTTAATGAAGTTCCTGTTAAACGACGTGGTAAAATTTTACCTTGCTCATTAACAAATTTCAATAAGAAATCAGCATCTTTGTAATCAATATACTTGATACCTGATTTTTTGAAACGACAATACTTTTTAGTTTTGTTAGTTTCTATGTTCAAAGGCGTTAAATATCTAATATCTCCGTCTTTTTTTCCTGAAGCCGATTGTTGTAATGTTGCCATAATAATTAAGCTTTTGTAGATTTTAATTTAGTTCTTCTTCTCTCAGCCCATGAAATAGCATGTTTATCAAGACTTACAGTCAAGAAACGCATTACTCTTTCGTCACGTCTAAATTCAGTTTCAAAAGCGATAAGAACCTCACCAGCTACTTTGAACTCGAATAAATGGTAAAAACCACTTTTCTTGTTTTGAATTTCGTATGCCATTTTTTTAAGACCCCAGTCTTCTTTAGACACCATTTCAGCACCTCTACTAGTAAGAAAATCTTCAAATTTGCTTACTGTTTCCTTTACCTGAACTTCAGATAAAACGGGATTTAAAATGAAAACAGTTTCATAATGATTCATAAAAATATATTTATTGTTAATTTGGGTGCAAAAGTAATAAAAAATTTAAATAAAAAAACATTTTTATTGTTTTTATCGACGTAAAGTAAAAAAATCCGATTAATTGAAACAACTTAAATTAAAAGTAGTATATTTACACGATCTAATAAATAAAACTTTATTATGAAATTAAATTGTGTAGTAGTTGATGATAGTTCAATACAAAGAATGATTATCGCAAAGTTAGTAAATAACCATCAAAATCTTAATCTTCTTGGAGATTTCTCTAATGCTATTGAGGCTAAAAATTATATGTCTATCCATGATGTTGACCTTATATTCTTAGACATTGAAATGCCTGTAATCAGTGGGTTTGATTTTTTAGATGGTTTAAAAACGAAACCACAAATCGTTTTCATTACATCAAAAGCAGAGTATGCCATGAAAGCATTTGATTATGATGCTACGGATTATCTTCAAAAACCAATTGCAATAGACCGTTTTAATGCAGCAGTTAAAAGGGCAATTGACAATTACCAATTAAAGAAAGAAAACAAGGAAGAAGAAGGAGAACATATATTCATAAAAAGTAATCTAAAAAAACTTAAAATTTTCACATCCAAGATTAAATGGATAGAGGCTTTTGGTGATTATGTAAAAGTTGTTACTGAAGACGATAGCAATTTAGTCCTTTCTACAATGAAAGCATTTGAAAACGATTTACCCAAAGATAAATTTGTTCGCGTACATAAATCATATATTATCAATATAGACAAAGTAGAACGATTTAACAGCAAGTTTGCTGAAATAGGATCAACTAAAATTCCATTAAGTCGTCATAAAAAAGAGGATTTAGTAAAAGCTTTATCTTTTACCTAAATCATTATACTATTAATAGTAGTCAACATTTAAAATTACTTTAATCGCTCTAAATTGCGCAACAGCCTCAAAACTATTCATTATTTTATGGATAGTTTTTTTTGTGTTTACTAGAGATGTAGTATTCGGAATTTTAATAAGTATCGTACGTATATATTCATTCCTAATTCTACTTATTGCAGGTTCCTCTGGCCCTAATACTGGCATATTCAAATTTTGACTTAATACCTGATACAACCAAGCTGAACCTTCGTTAACTTTGTCATAATTACGTTGTTTAAGTGTTAGCTTGATTAACTTAAAATAAGGCGGGTATTTATAAATTTGACGGTCATACAGTTGCTCCTGATACATTCCGTTGTAGTCATTATGAGTTACTTGTTGTATTGTATTGTGATTGGGATTATAGGTTTGAATAATTACTTTACCTTGTTTTACAGATCGTCCTGCACGTCCTGCAACTTGAGTCATCATCTGGAAACTTCTTTCAAAAGCTCTAAAATCTGGATGAAATAACATATTATCAGCGTTCAAAATTCCGACTAAAGTAACATTATCAAAATCTAACCCTTTGGCAAGCATTTGGGTACCAACTAAAATATCGATTTCTCTATTTTTAAAACTATCGATAATTTTTTCAAAACCAAATTTCCCCCTTGTAGTATCTTGATCCATCCTACCTATTTTTGAATTTGGAAACAAAACAGCTAATTCTTGTTCTATTTGTTCCGTTCCAAACCCTTTAGTAATCAAATCCAAGCTTGAACAAGCATGACAATTTGTAGGCTTAGCCATACTATAGCCACAGTAATGACAGCGCAATTGATTCTTATTCTTATGAAATGTCAAACTTACATCACACTGCTGGCAATGAGGCACATGCCCACACGTAATACACTCCATCACAGGAGAATACCCTCTCCTATTTTGAAACAAAATAACTTGCTCGCCTAAAACTAGCGCATCCGTAATAGATTGAATAAGATCATCACTAAAATGGCCGTTCATTTTCTTTCTGAAATACTTATCTTTTAAATCAACTAATTCTATTTGTGGCATCATCACATTTCCATGACGCTGACTAAGTTCTACCAATCCAAACTTACCTGATTTAGCATTGTAATACGTCTCTATACTTGGAGTCGCAGATCCTAATAATACTTTAGCTTTATGGGCTTGAGCCAAAACTATAGCCGCATCACGAGCATGATAACGTGGTGCAGGATCAACTTGTTTAAAAGTTTGTTCATGCTCTTCATCAACAATCAACAATCCTAAATCTTGAAAAGGCAAAAACAAAGCCGACCTGGCTCCTATTACAACTTGCGCTTTATCTGATTTTTGTAAAACTTGATTCCAAACCTCAATACGTTCATTATTATTATATTTCGAATGAAAAACAGCCACCTTATTGCCAAAATAAGCTCTTAGTCTACCTACTAATTGAGTAGTCAGGGCTATCTCTGGTAGTAGATACAATATTTGACTTCCTAATTCTAGGTATTCTTCTATGAGCTTTATGTAAATTTCTGTTTTACCGCTAGAGGTTACTCCATGTAACAAGCAAACCTCCTTAGAAGAAAAACTAGCTTTAATTTCATTTAATGCAAGCTGCTGATACGTATTTAATTCAAGCAAATCCTCAGTCAATTTGCCCTCAAAAAGAACTCTGTCTTGTTGTAAATAATAATCTTCAAAAATCTCTTTCTCAATTAACGCCTTAACAATTACAGAAGACGAATGGCTTACTTCAATTATTTTTTTTACAGTAATAGGCTTTTTTTCGGTTGCACTTATTTGAAAATAAGACATTACAACATCTCTTTGCTTTGCAGCATTTTTTAAAGTTTCTAATAATTCATTCAATCCCTGATTCGAATCAAATTTAGGATGCAAACGAACATAGCGAACCAACTTAGGCTTATAATTTTCTTGAACTTCTTCATGAAGAACTAGAATATTTTTATCCACTAATTTTTGAATAACAGGAAAGATATTTTTTTTATTCAAGATAGAAATTATATCCTGAATTTTTAATGAATTTTGTTGCTGAAGTGCTTCGTAAACAAGAAATTCATCATCAGACAATTGACTTGAATCAACAAAAGAATTGCTTTTTTGAGAAATAACAGTTTCACTCTCTAGAAGCAATGCACTTGGCAAGGCGCCTCTATACACATCTCCAATAGCGCACATATAATAGGATGCAATCCATTGCCAATGCTGAATTTGGATTTCAGTTACAACAGGATTCTCATCAAGAATTTGACTGATTTCTTTTGCTTCATATAATGAGGGTTGGTTTTGATGAGTTTCCACAACAAGTGCCGTGTAAACTTTACTTTTACCAAACGGTACCGCAACTCGCATTCCCTTTTTTAAAAAATGGAATTCAACTTCAGTTACAGCGTATGTAAAAGTTTTAGCTAAGGAAAGCGGTAAGATTACTTCAACAAAAAACATCGATTTTACAATTAAGAGTTATGAGTTTGAGTTATGTAATACGGTAAACTCATAACTCTTATTGTTTTTATTATCTAACTCTATTCCAGGTTTGAGTTCTTCCAAACAAAGATACGCCAATGTAACCGCGAACATTTAGTTTATCATTCCCTTCAAGAGCAATAAAACATTTATACTGCTTACCTGTAACGGGATCCAAGATTTTTCCTGAATTGTATTCTTTACCATCTTTTTTAAGACCTTTGATGATAACTAAACCCATAATAGGTTTATTTTTCTCTTCTCCTGTACATGCTGTACAAACACTTTTCTTCTTTTCTGCATCAATAATATCAATGATTTTACCATAAATCATCCCTGATCGTTCGTAAATTTCTACAATAGATTTGGCTTTACCAGTTTCATCATCAATAGTTTTCCATTTTCCTAAAACCGATTGATTTTGACCATAAAAACACACGGAAAAAAATAATGCAATAATTGTAATCGTATTTTTCATTTTCTTGATTTTTGCGCCTTTTACAAGGCAACGCTGTCCAAAACAGCTTTTATAATTAAACACTTACTTACTCTTTAATTTCAACTTATTGATGGTTGCATTCAACTCAAATCCCAAAAGCAAAATCATGCAATTGATCCAAATATAAAACATCAATATCAACAAGGTCCCTATGGAACCATATAATTCATTGTATTTTGAAAACTTTACAACCCAAATACCAAATAGATACGAGTCTAAAATGATCAAAATTGTAGTAAAAACAGAACCAATTGATATGAAAGCCCTATTTTTATCATGTTTTGTTCCAAATTTAAACAAAATGGAAGTAGTCATTAAAATCATCAAAATAACAAAGGCATACCTACCTAGAACTATCAATTGAATTTGATCACTAAAAACTGTCTTCTGCAAAAGTACTTCAAATACAACGATTGTTGCAACCGTTACTATTAACAAAAAAGACAACAACATTGACATTCCTAAAGCAACTATATATTGCCTTATAAATCCTCTTTTTACTAGCACATGCCTTGAGGTTTCAAAACCTCCTAAAATTCCATTTAAACCATTTGCCATTAAAAAAATAGATAAAATAAATCCAGATGACAACAAACCTGAGTCACTGTTATTCAAAATATCACTTATTATTTTATAAATGGCATCGTACGTATTTGGTGGTACTCCATCTTTTACAAATAGTAAAAAATCTTCTTGAAAACCATCAATAGGTATGAACGGAATAAGATTTAATATGAACAACGCAAACGGAAACAAAGCCATAAAAAAACTAAATGCAACAGCACTAGCATGATAAGTTACCGCACTTTCAATAATTCCTATAACGTACAGTTCAATTAAATAATAAAGAGACAAGCCTTGTAGCCATGGTAGTTTTATTTTTTTTAAACCAATAACTACATTCCTTATAAGAGGAATTTCAAGTAATCTGTCTTCCGTTTTTTTACTCATATTGCTTTTAAACTCAAATCCATGTTATAAACAGAATGTGTTAAAGCCCCTGATGAAATATAATTTACGCCACACTCTGCATAATTACGGATTGTTTCTTCATTAATATTACCTGATGATTCTGTCAAACACTTAGATCCAATTAAAGCTACTGCTTTTTTAGTATCCTCAAAATTAAAGTTATCGATCAATATTCTGTAGACACCATCGTTTTCCAAAATTTCATTAATTTCTTCTAAATTTCTAGCTTCAACTATAATTTTTAAATCCAAAGAATTATCCTTGAGAAAAGATTTAGTTTTGGCTATAGCCAAAGAAATGCCACCTGCAAAATCATTATGATTATCCTTGAGCATTATCATATCATACAAGGCAAAGCGATGATTTTCACCACCTCCAATTTTTACGGCCCATTTTTCACAAGCTCTAAAGCCTGGAGTGGTCTTTCTAGTATCTAAAATTTTTGTATTTGTACCTTCAAGCAAAGCAGCAAACTTCTTAGTTTTTGTTGCTATAGCTGACATGCGTTGCATGGCATTCAAAACCACTCGTTCTGATTTTAAAATGGATTGTGAACTACCCGAAACATGAAACACAACATCTCCTTTAACCACAGCAGCACCATCTTCAATAAAGGTTTCAACAATCAAACTAGGATCAACATATTGAAAAACCATTTTTGCAAATGCTACTCCAGCAATGATACCATTTTCTTTTACTAATAATTTAGCTTTACCAATTGCCGCTGCAGGAATACAAGCTAAAGAACTGTAATCACCAGGCCCAACATCCTCTCTAATGGCATTTTCGATAAGTAATTGTAACTCTTCTTGAAATTTTTCTTCGCTAATCATAGTAAAAAATTTAACTGCTAAAGTAAGATATTATTTCTCTAAAATAAAATATCTCAAG
>NZ_MTCA01000287.1:0-3258 GCF_002150205.1 Flavobacterium sp. FPG59
GCATTAGGTCTCGGAATTTTTCTGGGAAAACTCATTTTTTCTGCTCGATTTCAGTCTGAAAAAATTGGATTAGAAGAAAAACTAATTGCATACACCAGCCAATTCAATCAACTTAAGGAGCAAGTTCAAGTAGACAAAGCAACTTTTGAAAAACAACTGGAGAGCGCCACAATTGCGAAAGAAGCAATTCGGAATGAAAAAGACAGTTTAGCGATTCAACTTTCAAAAAAAGAAGTAGATTTTGAAAATCTTTGGGAACGAAATAAAGAACAAAAGGAAGAGGTAGAAAAACTACAAGAAAAATTCACCAAGGAATTTGAAAATCTTGCCAATAAAATATTAGACGAAAAATCGAATAAATTTACGGAGCAGAACAAAGAAAACATGAAAAACATATTGTCTCCACTGCAAGATAAAATTCAGTTATTCGAAAAGAAAGTAGAAGATACACATAAAGAAAGTATTGATTATCATGCCGCTTTACGCCAACAAATTCTGGGCTTACGCGAGATGAATATTCAAATGAGCAAAGAAACAATTAACCTTACCAAAGCATTAAAAGGCGATAGCAAAATGCAAGGAAATTGGGGCGAATTAGTTTTGGAACGTGTACTAGAAAAGTCAGGCTTAGAGAAAGGTCGTGAGTATGAAGTACAACAAGCTTTTACAACCGAAGATGGAAACCGCGTTTTTCCTGACGTTGTTATTAATTTGCCGGATGGTAAAAAAATGATTGTCGACTCTAAAGTGTCCCTTACGGCTTACGAAAAATATATTAATGAAGAGGATGATGTAGCAAAAACTGGATTTTTACGCGAGCATGTCAATTCAATTAAACGTCATGTGGAGCAACTAGGAAACAAAAATTATCATGACCTATACCAAATGGAAAGTCCTGATTTTGTTCTGCTTTTTATTCCGATAGAACCAGCCTTTGCTATGGCGCTTAATGAAGATACTACGCTGTACAACAAAGCATTCGAAAAAAACATAGTCATTGTCACTCCTGCCACTTTATTAGCTACCTTACGAACTATTGATAGTATGTGGACCAATCAGAAACAACAGGAAAATGCACTAGAAATTGCGAGACAAGCTGGTGCACTTTATGATAAATTTGAAGGATTTGTTGCTGATTTAATCAAAATTGGTAAAAAAATAGACGAAACTAAAACAGAATATTCTGGTGCAATGAACAAACTAGTTGATGGAAAAGGTAACTTAATCGTAAGTGTCGAAAAATTAAAGAAAATGGGAGCCAAAGCTAAAAAAGCACTTCCAGAAAGTATATTAAACAGAGCCGAAAAAGACGATAATCAATTACTAAACTAAACAAAATGAGAAAATTTTTAATGATAACTTTAGCGGTTATACTACTAGGTCTTGTATCCTATTTTACTTTTTTATACACAGCAACATATAGTGAAGGTGTACGATCTGGCGAATTAATTAAAGTTAGTAATAAAGGAGTGGTTTTTAAAACTTGGGAAGGAGAAATCAGTCAAGGTATTTCTGGAGCGCAAATTTTCACCTTTTCTGTATTAGATAGTAATGACAAGGTTATAACTGACTTACAAGAATTTGAAGGACAATATGTTCAAGTAAATTATGTAGAACGTTACCGTACTTTTCCGTGGTGGGGAGACACACGCTATTTTATAACTGATGTCAAAAAAGTAAACTCACCGTTCAAGATTAAATAAATGGATCGCATTTTTAAAACAGTAGCATCCTCAGACATTAGCATATCTGAGCTGATGCTACCATCGCATACTAATTTTAGTGGTAAAATACATGGTGGATATATTTTATCACTTTTAGACCAGATTGCATTTGCTTGTGCCTCAAAATTTTCAGGAAATTATTGTGTAACTGCATCAGTTGATACCGTTAATTTCTTGAGCCCTATTGAAGTTGGCGAACTAGTGACTATGAAAGCCAGTGTAAACTATGTGGGCAAAAGTTCTATGATTATAGGAATTCGTGTTGAGGCAGAAAACATTCAAACTGGAAAAATAAAACATTGCAATTCTTCTTATTTTACTATGGTTGCCAAAAAAAATTCAGGGGAAAGCGTGACCGTTCCAGGTCTTATTTTATCAAACCAAAATGATTTGAGACGCTATTTTAACTGCGTTAAGCAAATTGCTCTAAAGAAAGAAAAAGACTTACACGAAGAAATTTTCGATTATAATTCTCCTTCTGCTATTGAAAGTCTATCACATGATAATGTAAAACTTGATTTTGAACCCTAACATTCATCAAGAACACATAAACAAAAAAAATGTTAAAGGAATACTGTTATTTAGTTAAACAATTCCTCAAAGCTCCCTCCAAATTTTTAAATTGAAACTGAAAACCGGTCTGCTCTATTTTTTTAGAGGAGACCCTCCTACCCGTGAGTACAATTTTAGACATTTCGCCCATGACAAATTCTAGAACAAACGTGGGTACATTGGGCAACCAAATAGAATATCCGTAAACACATGCAAGCGTTTTTGAGAAAATAGTATTTGTAGTATTATCTTGTATGGCTGCATTATAAGCACCATTCATATGCTCTGTTTTTATGGCATGATAGTACATCATACACAAATCATCTACGTGAATCCAAGGCATATACTGTTTGCCAGTACCCAGTGCTGAGCCTAACCTCAACTTAAAAATAGTAGCAAGCTTATTCAAGACACCATCGTTCTTGCCTAATACGAGTCCAGTTCTTAATTTGACCGTTCTTATATTTCTATTTTCAATAAAATCTATCGCATCTTCCCATTTTTGACAGGTATAACCCAAAAAATCATTTGCAGGAATCATAGTTTCTTCGCAAATTTCCTCCCCATTTACTGCTCCGTAAATCCCTACTGCCGATGCAGATATAAAGGCTTCTAGTTGCTTATTGTGCTTTTTAAGTGTGATATATAATAATAAGGTAGATTGCTCTCTACTCTCTATTATGGCAGCTTTACGTTTTGCAGTCCATCTTTTCTCGGCAATGTTTTCACCAGCTAGATGTACAATATAGTCCGCACGCAAGACTGCTTGTTCATCAATAGTTTGATTTTCAACATCCCACTTGTAATAAAAAACCTCCTCTAAATTTGGTCTTAAAGTCCTAGTAAGGATAGATACCGAAAAACCTTTGGATAACAGCAAAGTCGTTAATTGCTTACCTATAAATCCTGTTCCGCCGCTAATTAATACGTTCTTTTTCATAATAGTGTAAAGCTAATGAATTTTAAAGATATAAAATTATAA
>NZ_MTCA01000128.1:0-8647 GCF_002150205.1 Flavobacterium sp. FPG59
TTATATAAATTTTATTTTCGAACGAAAGGAGGTAATAGCTTGCTTGAAACTTCTCCAAAACCAATACGTACATGACCGTTTTTACAAAAACCTTTCATGATTACGGTATCATTATCATTTATAAATTTACGCTCTGTGTTATCGCTCATTTTTATTGGGTTTTTTCCACCCCAAGTAAGTTCAAGCATAGAACCAAAACTATCTTCAGTAGGTCCCGATATCGTTCCTGATCCCATCATATCTCCAGAGTTTACTCTACATCCATTTGAGGTGTGGTGCGTCAATTGTTGGCTCATAGTCCAATACATATATTTAAAATTAGACTTAGAAACTACAGTAGCCTTGCTATTTTCAGGTTGAATGGCTACTTCTAAGTTAATGTCAAAGGAGTGTTTTCCTTTTTGTTGTAAATACGGTAGGGGCGTTGGCTCTTGTTTAGGACCTTTTGTTCTAAAAGGTTCTAGTGCATCCATGGTAACGATCCATGGTGAAATTGAAGAGGCAAAATTTTTAGCTAAAAATGGCCCTAGCGGAACGTACTCCCATTTTTGAATATCACGAGCGCTCCAGTCATTTAATAACACCATCCCAAAAATATAATCTTCAGCTTCGGTTACGGGAATATTTTCACCCATGATATTGACGTCAGTGGTGATAAACGCAGTTTCAAGTTCAAAATCAACAGAACGGGACGGACCAAAAACTGGACTAGTTTCCCCGTGAGGTAATGTTTGTCCCATGGGTCTGTGAACAGGAATTCCAGATGGAACGATCGTTGAACTACGACCGTGATAACCTACTGGTATATGAAGCCAGTTTGGTAATAATGCGTTTTCAGGATCACGAAACATTTTCCCAACATTAGTAGCATGTTCTTTACTCGAATAAAAATCAGTGTAATCACCTATTAAAACAGGCAATTGCATTTCAACATCTTCCATTTTAAAGATTACAATATCTCTGTGCTTAGTATTATTTTGTAGTTTGGTATTATTGGCATCAAAGAGTTCAGCAATGCGGTTTCTTACCAGTCTCCATGTTTTTTTTCCATCTGATATGAAGTCATTCAGTGTATCCTGCATAAACATATCATCGGTAAGTTCAATACCTTCAAAATAATTGAGTTGTTGTAGTGCACCTAGATCTATGGCATAGTCGCCTATTCTTGTCCCTACAGTAACAATATTTTCTTTAGTTAGGAAAACTCCGAAGGGTATATTTTGAATAGGGAAATCACTGTTTTCAGGTACTTCTAACCATGATTTTCTATTGGTATCGTTTGCTGTTATTGGCATATGATGTTAATTATTTTGTTAAAAAATTACTCATCAAATATATTATAATCTAAGTATTAACCAAACGTTTTTTTGTATTTTTGCTATAAATTAACGAAATTCAAAAAAATGCAACGCGACGAACAAATTTTTGACCTTATTCTAGAAGAACAAGAAAGACAAATACACGGATTAGAACTAATAGCATCAGAGAACTTTGTAAGTGACGAAGTGATGGAAGCAGCAGGATCTGTACTAACTAATAAATATGCCGAAGGATATCCTGGCAAAAGATACTACGGAGGTTGCGAAGTAGTTGATGTGGTAGAGCAAATTGCTATTGATAGAGCCAAAGAGCTTTTTGGTGCGGCTTACGCCAATGTGCAACCGCACTCAGGATCTCAAGCAAATACAGCAGTATATCATGCTTGTATTAAGCCTGGTGATAAAATCTTAGGATTTGATTTGTCACATGGAGGTCATCTTACACACGGATCACCTGTAAATTTTTCTGGACGTTTATATACTCCTTCTTTTTATGGTGTAGACCCAGAAACGGGTTTACTAGATTATGATAAAATTCAAGAAATTGCAACTAGAGAACAACCAAAATTGATTATCGCTGGAGCATCTGCTTACTCGCGTGACATGGATTTTGCTCGTTTTAGAGTAATTGCTGACAGCGTTGGAGCTATTTTATTAGCTGATATTTCTCATCCTGCAGGACTTATTGCAAAAGGCTTGATGAATGATCCTTTACCTCATTGCCATATTGTAACAACTACAACTCACAAAACATTACGTGGTCCTCGTGGAGGATTAATTTTGATGGGTAAAGATTTCGAAAATCCGTTTGGATTAACTACTCCAAAAGGAGAAATTAGAATGATGTCATCTTTGCTTGATTTAGCTGTATTTCCTGGTAATCAAGGCGGACCTTTGATGCATATCATTGCTGCAAAAGCGGTTGCTTTTGGAGAAGCATTACAAGACGAATTTTTTACCTATGCACTACAATTGCAAAAAAATGCTAAAGCTATGGCCGAAGCTTTTGTAAAACGTGGTTACCAAATTATTTCTGGTGGTACTGATAATCACATGATGTTGATTGATTTAAGAAATAAAAATATTTCTGGTAAAGAGGCTGAAAATGCTTTGGTTAAAGCTGAAATTACAGTGAATAAAAATATGGTTCCATTTGATGATAAATCACCATTTGTTACTTCTGGTATTCGTGTGGGAACTGCGGCAATTACAACCCGAGGTCTTGTAGAGGCTGATATGGAAACTATCGTAGATTTAATTGATAGAGTGATTGTAGATCATACTAATGAAGCTGTGATAGAGGCTGTGGCCAATGAAGTAAATGAAATGATGAGCGAAAGAGCTATTTTCGTTTATTAATTAATTGTTTAAAGTTTCAGGTTTAAAGTTTAAAGTTTTGTGTTTACGGAATGGTATCGCAAAATTTTAAACTTTTTTAGTTCTAAGTAAAACTTGAAACTTGAAACTATTTTTAAAACTTGAAACTAATTTAAAATGGGTGTATTACGATTACAATTGCCAACAGACCCAAGATGGGTCAATATTGTAGAGAAAAATATTGAAGAAATCTTAACAGATCATGCTTGGTGCGAACAAAAAGCAGCTACAAATGCCATTACAATTATTACGAACAACTCTGAACATCAAGACTTAGTTAAGGATTTATTGGCTCTAGCCAAAGAAGAAATTGATCATTTTGAGCAAGTGCATAATATCATCATTAAGCGTGGATTAAAATTGGGCAGAGAGCGAAAAGACGACTATGTTAATGAGCTATACCTGTACATGAAAAAAAGTAGTAACGGCAGTAGAGTATCAAGTTTAGTGGAGCGTTTGCTTTTTTCAGCAATGATTGAAGCCAGAAGTTGTGAGCGATTTAAAGTTTTATCCGAAAACATTAAGGATCCAGAATTAGCTTTATTCTACAGAGAATTAATGGAGAGTGAAGCAGGTCATTATACCACATTTATAACCTATGCACGTAAATACGGCGAAGGAATTGATGTTGAAAAACGTTGGAGAGAGTGGTTAGAATTTGAAGAGTCGGTAATTACAAAATATGGGAACAGTGAAACCATACACGGATAAAATACAAACCGTTCTTTAATCCCATTAAATTTTAATCCCACAAAAAGTATCATTTCAAAATACTATTCAAAGCATTTTTTAATTTAAAGTTTTATAAGTTAAAAAACTGAAATTCAATTTTTACTATTTGTAGAAAAAGTGTCGGAGTTTCAAATTTTGCAGTGCTTTAAGTAGCTTTAACATGGATATTTGCGTATATTTATAGAAAGAAATTACAGCAATCTGTAAAGATAAATATAAGATGAAATGAATATGAAATTACAAGTGCAATTTTTTTTGGTAATGCTGAGTCTGCTTTCTTGTTCCAAAAAGGAAACAGAAGAAATGAAACCAACTGTAGGAGAAGTTACTGAAACGGTGTATGCCTCAGGAGTTTTAAAAGCGGATGGGCAGTATACGGTATTTGCCACTGTAAATGGAACACTGCAAAAAGTAAATGTTATTGCCGGTCAATCCATTAGTAAAGGGCAGTCGCTATTTGAATTGGAAAGTGATAAAGCGGAATTAAATACTGAGAATGCTCGATTAGCGTATCAATTAAGTTTGGAAAGCAGTCGTTATATTCAGGATAAAATTGCCGAAATGGAAATGAAAGTCCAATCAAGCAGAGACAAATTTACCCTGGACGAATCCATTTATAACCGAAATAAAAACATCAGAAATCAAGGTGGAATTTCGGAAGTTGATTTTGAAAGAGTCGAATTAGCGTATAAAAGTTCCAAAATTAATTTCGAATCTGCTAAAAAGCAATTAGCACAACTCAAAGCCCAATTGCGTAATGATCAAAGCAGAAATTCTGTCAACTTAAAAATCAACCAGAAATCCCAGAGTGATTTTAGTGTTAAAAGTGCTTTTTCTGGAAAATTATTTGATGTCTTAGTAAAAGAAGGAACATTAGTTACGCCGCAAACTCCTTTAGCAATAATTGGTCAAGAAAATTCATATTTATTGGAACTGGAAGTAGACGAAAATGATATGGTTCGCGTGAGAACGGGTCAAAAAGTATTGGTGACAATGGATAGTTATAAAAGGCAGGTTTTTGATGCTGTCATTGATAAAATTTACCCAATAATGAACGAACGTTCCCGTACTTTTAAAATTGAAGCACATTTTATAAAACCACCCAAAAAACTCTACCCAAATCTTACTGCCGAAGCTAATATTATCATTCAGATTAAGAAAAATGCCATTACGATTCCAAAAGCATATTTAATACAAGGCAAATATGTTTTAGTAAATAAAGATGAAAAACGCGAAGTAAAAACGGGTTTAAGTGATTATCAAAAAGTAGAAATACTATCCGGTTTAACCGCCGTAGAAACCATTTATAAACCTCAATAATGAACTTTAAACTCATTTTAAACGTTGCATTGCATTTGCTACGGGCTCGATTGAAGCAAACGATTGTTGCAGCTATTGGAGTAACGTTCAGTATTGCGATGTTTATTGCTTTGGTTAGTTTTATGAATGGTTTGAATGATTTATTGGATGGATTAATGCTCAATAGAACTCCTCATGTACTGTTGTACAATGAAATAAAACCTTCAGAAAACCAACCCGTTTTCTTGTCCGAGGACTTTAAAAAAAACACCAATTTTGTTCGTTCTATTAAACCCAAAGACCGAGGGAAATCCATTTACAACAGTAAAACCATTCTTGCTGTTTTAAAACAAGATCCGCGTGTTATTGACGTTGCACCAAAGGTGACTTCGCCGGTTTTTTTTAATTCAGGGACTATTGAAATATCAGGGGTAATTAATGGGATTGATGTTTTATCTGAAGATAAATTATTTAAAATCAGCGATTATATCATTGAAGGAAAAGTAGCTGACCTGCTTCAGAACAACAGCATTATTATAGGGAAAGGTTTGTCAGATAAAATGTTGCTTACCAATGGAGATATCATCAAGATTACGACTTCTAAAGGAAATTTAGCTTCGCTTAAAATTGTGGGTATTTCTGAAATTGGTATTTCTGAAATTGATAATGTGATGAGTTATACCTCTTTGGCGACAGCCCAAAAAATATTGGGAGAACCTACAAATTACATCACGGACATTCAACTGAATTTGTATGATATGACTGCAGCACCTGCTGTTGCAAAAGAGTTTCAGGACACCTTTAATCTAGATACAATTGATTATCAAACCGCAAATTCTCAGTTTGAAACAGGAAGCTCAGTGCGAAGTATCATTTCCTATTCCGTTGGTGTGGTGTTGCTGATTGTTGCCGGTTTTGGGATTTATAATATTCTGAACATGATGATTTATGAAAAAATGGACAGTATTGCGATTTTGAAAGCGACAGGATTTTCTGGAAATGATGTGAAATGGATTTTTGTTTCACTATCTATTATTATTGGTTTGGTGGGAGGGTTGTTTGGTTTGCTGTTTGGATTTGTTTTTTCTTCTATAATAGATGTGATTCCGTTTGAAACGGCTTCTTTACCTACGGTGAAAACCTATCCTATTAATTACAATCCTATATATTATAGCATCGGGATTACTTTTGCATTGTTTACAACGACTATTGCCGGACTTTTTCCTGCCCTAAAAGCCAGTAAGGTAGATCCAGTAGAAATCATCAGAGGAAAATAAAAATGGAAAATAATGCTGTTTTAGAGACCATTGGACTAAGTAAATATTTTTACGATCCTGTAAAATTTCAGGTATTGAAAGAAATTAGCATGCGTGTTAATCACGGAGAGTTTGTTTCGATAGTTGGGAAATCTGGCTGTGGCAAATCGACATTATTGTATTTACTTTCTACGATGGACACAGATTATGACGGTCAGATAATGATTCACAACGAACTTGTCACGGGAAAAACCGACAAAGAATTGGCATTAATCAGAAATGAAAAAATAGGTTTTGTATTTCAGTTTCATTACTTACTTGCAGAATATAATGTGCTAAAAAATGTAATGCTTCCGGGGATGAAGTTAGCTAAATACTCGGATAAAGAATTAGAGCATCGCGCCATGGAACATTTAAAAACGTTAGACATGCAGGATCAAGCGCTTAAAATGCCTAATCAATTGAGCGGTGGACAAAAACAGCGTGTGGCAATTGCACGTGCTTTGATCAACGATCCGTTGATTATAATGGGGGATGAGCCTACAGGGAATTTAGATAAGAAAAACAGTGACATGGTTTTTGATATTTTCAATAAATTAACTCAGGAGAAAAATCAAACTTTATTGGTGGTTACGCACGACAATGATTTTGCCCAAAAAACCAATAGAATTATTACCATGGAAGATGGGAAAATAATTTCTTAAAGTTCTATTTAACAATAATTTCGTGTTTGTAGAGCAATCCTTTCAAACCTTCTAAAGCAAAAATCGCTTTTTTTAATTTTGTTGTTTTGGGGTCAATCGTATAATTGTAACTGGTTTTGAAATCAGCTTTGTTAGCAATTGCTTTCGCAAACTCAGAACGGTATAGATCACAGTTTTCAAAAACGACTTCGGTCAAATCTGTACTCATAAAATCTACCGCAATTATACTGCAATTCGTAAATGATGTTCCTTTTATTTTTAAAGTATAAAATTTGGAGAAATCCAAAACACAATCCTTAAAAGCAATTTCGAAAATTAATTTATCGCACATAGCAAAATTCACGTCTTTAATTTCACAGCGATTGAAAGTTACAGTTCTAAAGGCGACATAATTAATTTTTGCCTTGCTAAATATACAATCATCGAAGGTGCAATCAATAAAAGTAACCGCTACAAAAGTACACTGAGAAAAATTACAATTGGTAAAAGTACAACATTCGAACTCCTGATGATTCAATTCATGTTCGCTATAAAGAATGTCAGTAAATTGATTGTCATAGGTGTATGAAGCCATTTAAAAGTTTGATGATTAGTAAAATGTAGTTGCACAAAGTAACACATTATCTTGATGGAAAAAGATCTATTCTTAAAAATTAGTTTTCAGATAGTAGAAGTAATTTTATGTTATTTAAAAGGCTCTGGCAGTTTCATAATAAAAGATGTGGTTGAATAGTTTATACTGGGAATTATGTAACTCTTTAAAATTATTGATGAGTTAAATTTTCATAATTTTATAACAATTAAATTTACTTATTATGATACTTACAAAAGGATATGCGGCACAAGATGCCAAATCAGATTTAGCTCCTTGGAATTTTGAACGAAGAGCTCTTGGACCAAATGATGTTCAGTTTGATATACAATTTTGTGGTGTTTGTCACAGTGACTTACATCAAATAAAAAATGATTGGGGAGGATCTATTTACCCAATGGTACCTGGACATGAAATTGTTGGTAAAGTAGTTGGAGTAGGAGAAAAAGTCACACGCTTTAAAGTAGGTGATTTAGCGGGAACAGGTTGTCTTGTGGACTCTTGTAGAACTTGCGAAAATTGTAAAGAGGGATTAGAGCAATTTTGTATCAACGGAAGAACAGATACGTATAATGCACTGGGTCAAGATGGCGTTACACCTACATACGGAGGGTATTCAAATACCATTGTAGTTCATGAGGATTTTGTATTGCATATTTCAGACAAATTAGATCTAGCGGCAGTAGCTCCATTATTATGTGCAGGAATAACAACCTATTCTCCATTAAAACATTGGAAAGTAGGAAATGGACATAAGCTGGCTGTACTAGGTCTTGGAGGACTTGGGCATATGGCCGTTAAATTTGGTGTTGCTTTTGGTGCTGAAGTTACTGTTTTGAGTACTTCTGCAAGTAAAGAAGCAGATGCTAAAAAATTAGGAGCTCACAATTTTGTGGTAACATCAGATAAAGCGCAATTAGCAAGTGTGGCTGGGACTTTTGATTTTATTTTAGATACGGTTTCTGCACCACATGATCTTAATTTGTATTTGTCATTGCTGCGTGTTAATGGAGTTCACATTTGTGTTGGAGTGCCACCTACGCCTTATCAAGTGCATGCTTTTAGTTTAATTGGTGGTCGACGTAGTTTAGCAGGATCATTAATTGGAGGATTGCCAGAAACGCAAGAAATGTTAGATTACTGCGCTGCTAATGGTATTGTATCGGATATTGAATTAATCGATATGAAAGACATTCATGAAGCGTATGAACGTATGACAAAAGGAGATGTGCGTTACCGTTTTGTAATTGATATGGCTACATTATAAACTCAAGAGAATACTTTTTATAATCCCCATTTTGAGAGTATCAAATGGGGATTTTGTATTTTTATAAAGTAAATAAAAAAAACAAAAAAAAATCCTTAAAC
>NZ_MTCA01000224.1:0-4923 GCF_002150205.1 Flavobacterium sp. FPG59
TTACTGCTCCTAACCTACATATTCATTCTGAAATTTAAGTACATTCAGTAGACAAGAAATGTATTGCCATAGTTTTTTAGATTCTAAAAGGTAATAATGTATATTTTTGTTGTTATTTTAATGGCCTAAAAACAGTGTTTTTTGTATTTGAAAAATGTGAAATAGTGAGGATTACAAAATTTAAGAACTACAATGCAATATAAATACATAATTATAGACGACGACCCAAAAAGTCTCTTGGAAACAAAAGCTGTTGCTGATGTTTTTCCAGTACTAAATTTTGTAGGTTCCGCATGTAATGCCACAGATGGTCTGGATCTTATATTAGAGAATAAGCCGGATATTATTTTTATTGAGATAGATCCTGTAGATCGTACCTTAAATTTGGGTTTGCATTTTATAGACTGTCTTTATAAATATTTGAGTGTCATGCCCATTTTTGTAGTTACTACTCGTGATAAAAAACTAGCGTATGACTCTTTTCAATATGGTGTTAGGGAATATTTAATCAAACCTGTTGAGACTTCTAATATTGTAAAATTTTTGTTGAGGTTGAACAAAAAAAATGAAAATGAAGGAATTATAAATGAGATTGCAACATTTCACCATCAACTGTTTCCTAAAGTAAGTTCAGTTCCTGAAGTTCAATCCTTGCGGTTGTGTATTAAATCCTATGGTGACTACCGGTACATTGATGCAAAAGACATCTGTTTCCTCAAAGCAGATAACAATTCTACAGACATTCATTTGAACAATGGAGAATTAATAACGGCTTTTAAAACTCTAAAATATTTTGAAACAGTTTTGTCTCAACCCTTCACGAGGATTCATAAAAGTTATATTGTAAACAGAAATTACATTTCTAGAATTCACAGTGGGAATGCTCTTTGCTACATAAAAAACTCCAACGCACGTATACCTTATTCTAAAATGTACAAAGCGAATGTTGACCAAATCATCACTGATTTTGCAAATGGGAATTATTTAGAAATATAGATTCCTACTTTTACCCAAGTTTCATACCCGTACACTCGTACACAGACTTGTTCTACCATTAACCCATTTTTATTGATTGTTGTTTACTTTTTGTATAGTAGTTTTACCTCAAGATAAGCTGTTAATCAGCGCTGTAAAGAGTTGAAATAATATAAATATAAAACCCCAAATCATGAAAAAATCAATTGCAACATTAGGATTATTCGCGTTATTAATGGTACTAACTTCAGTACAATCAAACGCACACATAACTCCATTAAGTAATAACAACGGACAAATTGAGATTTTGAATTTAAATACGATGAAGTTGGAACTTGGAGGAGAAGGTATGGTGGGTGGTAATAAAAAAGAGGATACTCCTCCTAAATCAGAACCTACTTTATTAGACAAAATATCTGATTGGTGGAATCGTCTATAATATTGTGAATTAGGTATCACTCTTGATAAAATAATATTTAAAATATGAAAAATACAATTATAACCGTTTTTTTAGTAGTCATAGTGATGGTGTTGACTTCCTTTACCTTTAAGGAAGAATCTGCTCCATTAATAGTAAAAGTATCTAAAGAGACTACTTTTAAAATTGAAAATGTAAATATGGATCTTATCGCAAATACTTCTGTAGGAGGGAATAAAAAGAATGATTAGTACTTTGTACTGTTAAAATCTATTAAAGCTGTCAAATTCATGACAGCTTTTTTTTTGACGATCATATAATTCCCTATTTTTGGTATTATAACTCATCGCCCATTGAAGCCTACTTTTTATATTATTCTTTTGTTTCTTATTTTGGGTGTGAGCTGCACTCAAAAAAAGACAGTTTCTAAAAATGAGGAGATACAAAAAGATAGTTTAGAGTTTTTTTTCTCGTTGGCTAATGATTTTGATTTATCTATAGATCAAAGACAGCAATACATACAAAAAGCCTCAACTATAGTTTACCTTCAAAATAATGATTCTGTTTACCGATCAAATTTATTTAAGATAGCAAATCGATATTATAACTTAGATCGTTTTGAGGACTATAAAATAACAGTCAAACTCATTTTAAAAAAATCAAAACTGCAGCAGGATACTCGTAATGTTGCAAAAGGCAATGTCTATTTAGGGGATTATTACTTATTGAAAGAACGGGCTGATAGTGCCTTCTATTATTATAATGAAGCAGAAAACAAATATGTAGAATTAAACGATACCTATAATGTTGCGTTAACTATGCTTAATAAAGCCACTTTACAGTATACTGAGAGTGATTTTCTTGGAGCTGAAATGGCTATTTTTAAGGTTTTAAAAATTATAAAGAACAAGAATTTCAATGATATTTTATATAATTCATACAACCTTCTTGGACAAATTTATAACGAACTTGAGGATTATAATAATTCCATTGAATATCATAATAAGGCTTTGGGGAGTATAGATGATAATTTTATGAAATCATTTGCTCAACCCAAAGCAACCTCATTTAATAATATTGGAGCTGTCTATCAAAATAAAAAGGATTTTCGCAAATCTAAAAAGTATTTTGAAAAAGGTCTGTTAGAAAGAAATATAATAAAAGATAAGCCTGCATTATTTGCAATGTTGTTGAATAATTTGGCTTATTCTAAGTTGAAACTTAATGAGAAAGAGGGATTGCCTCAATTGTTTTTTCAATCTTTAAGGATAAGAGACAGTTTGCAAATTACTACAGGTATTATTGCAAGTAAAATTAATATTTCAGAGTATTTTTTGTCAAAAAAGGATACTCTAAAAGCTTTACAATTTGCTAAAGAAGCATTGTATTTATCTAAAAAAGCAAACAATTCTCGTAGTATATTAAATTCATTAAAGCAATTGTCTTTAGTAGATCCTAAAAATACAGCATATTATAGTAAGGAATATATTGCAGTTAGTGAAAGGAGACAAAAATCAGATCGAGCGATAGGGAATAAATTTTCAAGAATTGAATACGAAACGGAAGAAGTCATTGAAAAGAATGACTATTTAACCACTAAAAACAGGAATTTATTATACGGTTTGATTTCATTTGGAGTTGTTGCATTGTTGTTGTATCTTGTTTTAAATCAGAGAAATAGGAATAAGGTTTTACTCTACAAACAAAGGCAACAAAAAGCAAATGAAGATATTTACAATTTAATGATTTCGCAACAGAGTACCATAGACTTAGGTCGGGTTAAAGAAAAGAAAAGAGTAGCTCAAGAGTTGCACGATGGGGTTTTGGGTAGAATATTTGGTCTTAGGATAAACTTAGACACCTTGAACCAATTTGATGATTCAAATGCTATTGAAAAACGAAATGAATACTTAGTAGAACTGCGTAACATTGAGCAAGATTTACGGGAAATATCACATGATTTAAGCAGAGAGAATAAAGAGTTGATCAATAATTTTGTAGTTATTTTACACAATCTTCTTGAAGAACAAAGAAAAACTTTTTCTACAAATTTACACGCAAGTATTGACAATGCTATTGATTGGGACGCAATAAGTAATTCTATCAAAATCAATATTTATAGAATTGTGCAAGAAAGTTTACAAAACATAAATAAATATGCACATGCTAATTCCATCCATGTGAAGTGTTTAAAAAATGAGGATCAACTAATTTTAGAAATTATTGATGATGGAATTGGTTTTAACACAATCAAAGCAAAAAAAGGAATAGGTTTGCAGAATATCAGGTCAAGAGCCTTAGATTGTAATGGGACAGCAATAATTAATTCTATAATTAGTAAAGGGACCCATATTACAATTACAATACATTTAGTATAAACATTCAATACTAGAAAAAATGACAATTGAAGCCCCAGCTAAAATTAAATTTAATAATAATATTTTAATCGTAGATGATCACCCTTTTATAATTGAAGGGTATAAGAATGCTATTACTCGTTATAAAACCGATGAATACACATTCATGATTGATCAAGCTAAAAACTGTGAAACAGCCTATGATATTATTACTAATCCAGAAACGGCTCCTTTTGATATTGCTTTCCTTGATATCAGTATGCCTCCTTTTGAAAGTAAAAATATTTTCTCAGGTGAGGATTTAGCTAAGTTACTCCAAACATACATGCCAAATTGTAAAATTATTTTACTAACTATGTATACTGAATTATTGAAAATCAAAACGATTGTTAAAACCATCAATCCAGCTGGTTTGATTGTAAAAAATGATCTTAATTTTGAAGTTTTGATTTTTGCAATTGACACGATTATCAACAATAAAAAATACTATAGTGATTCTATTATAAGTATGTTGGAATTAGTAGATGCAGATGCTGTTGAGATAGACGTTTTTGACAAACAAATATTATTTCATTTGTCTAAGGGAACAAAAAAAAGTGATTTTCCACAATACATCCCCTTATCAGCAGGTGCAATTGAGAGAAGAAAGAAAGATTTAATGTTACTCTTAAAAATTGAAAGCGGTTTAGATAAAGATTTGGTTCAAGAGGCTAAAGCCAAAGGTTTGTTATATTAATTATTTGGTGCCCATTTTATTTTGAATCAACATCAAAGGGCATTAGTATATAGCTATATAGAGATTCTTTTTATCAGATAAAAAATGCCCCAAAAAGTCTTGAACTTCTTGGGGCATTTTAAATAGGTCTTGTTTTTAAGCCTGGTAGTTATTCACTTAAAGCATCCCATCCACGTGCTTTGAGTGGAATCTTGGTATTTGCACGGGTAATTAAATGAATGCCTTCACTTTCTTGGGTCATGTGACCAATAATTGTAAAGTTTGGATTGGCTTTTATTTTCTCAAAATCTTGAATCGAAATTGTAAATAACAACTCGTAATCTTCGCCACCATTTATGGCAACAGTGGTGCTATCAATATTGAACTCTTCGCAAACATTGATAAACTGCGGATCAATAGGTAATTTGTCTTCGTATAAATTACAACCTACTTTTGAC
>NZ_MTCA01000363.1:0-1458 GCF_002150205.1 Flavobacterium sp. FPG59
CAGCGCTAGCGGGTTATATTATACATAGGTCATTACTTATAACTTATATTATAAAAATAAATAAAGTGAAAGATTTTATTCCAGTGGTAATAGCAATTATCCCCACTTTATTTATTTTTTCTTACCTACTTTCAATTGCAGATGAAATCAACAGATCAAGTTTTTATGGAATAGTGGTTCAAAACATTGTAATATCAATTATGGCTGGGCTTGTAATATCAAATTATTTTATGAATGATAACAACGATTCACCTTGGTTGTATATTTATGGGCTCCTTTTTACGGCATTGTATTTCACAGTTTTTATTGAAAAATGTTTTTTGTCAACTTTTCCACCCACTTTTTTTAGACCGCTAGGAATGGTACTATATGTTAGTAGTTATTATGCATTTTACAGATTTGTAATTGATACAGAAAATATTCATAAAGATAGAGTGCAATAGTTAGTCTTTTCGAAATTAAAAGTAAAGTTAAACTATTATTGATTTTCCTTCAAAAGCTTTTGTTTTGTCATTGTCTACATAAAAATCAATTCTACCTAAATTGATTCCGTAGCATCCAACTTGATTCACTAATACATCTTTTCCTATTTTGTTTTTTACCACCGAAGGTTTGTCTAAAAATGTATGGGTGTGTCCTCCTATGATTAAGTCAATATCTTGAGTAAGTTCGGCAAGTTTCAAATCACAAATTTTGTTTGTTTCGTCTTTGTATTTATAACCTAAATGAGACAAACAAATCACAATGTCACATTTGTTTTCTTGTTTTAAAATTCGAACCATGTCTTGAGCTATTTCTAGAGGATCATTGTAAACAGTTTCTTTATACATGCCTTTGTCTACAAGTCCTGCAAGTTCAATTCCTAGTCCAAAAACTCCAACTTTAATGCCATTTTTATTAAAAATTTTGAATGGTTTTACAAATCCATCCATAACCGTATTTTTGAAATCATAATTGGCCGAAAGAAATTCAAATTTTGCGTGATGCATTTGAGCGCGCAGTCCATCAACGCCATTGTCAAAATCATGATTACCTATGGTAGAGGCGTCATACTGCATCATACTCATTAATTTAAATTCCAGTTCACCACCGTAGTAATTGAAATAAGGTGTGCCTTGAAAAATATCACCAGCATCAAGGAGAAGTACATTTGGATTTTCTTTTCTAATGCTTTCAATAAGAGCAGCTCTTCGTGCTACTCCGCCCATGTTTGCATTACGCGGATGATCAGCAGGAAATGGATCTATATAACTATGAACATCATTAGTATGTAAAATGGTAAGCTGTTTTGCTGTGGTTGTATCAAAACTACTTAGGGATAAACCTAAACTCAATAATGCTGATCCAGCAGCAGTTTTTTCTATAAATTCTCTTCTTTTCATGGTATATATTTTGTCTAATTAATTTTCTTAAAAATGAATTAGGATTTCTTTTTATTTTTTTTGCTGTAAACGCAGG
>NZ_MTCA01000277.1:0-3477 GCF_002150205.1 Flavobacterium sp. FPG59
TTTCTAAATCAATTAAATTTTTATTTTCTATTTTTTTCATTATTTTCTTTTCTGCATCCCATATATAATTATTTACTTTTTTTCGGTCATTTATTTCTGTAAAATATTTATTCTTTAATAATCCTAATGTTCTATAATTTCCAATTAAAGCTCTTTCTTCATTAGGTTTCATTATATTAATATCTTTGCCATAAAGTTCTGTTTGATAATTCCAATTCAAATATCCAAATACTGTTGGCATTAGGTCAATTTGCGATACAAGTTTATTGATTTTTTGTTTTTGATTATTCAAATTGTAAATCATTGCTGGAATATGATGATTTTCAATATTTATTTCCCATTTACCAGCACTATTGGCACAATGGTCAGCAACAATTACAAAAATTGTATTTGAAAACCAAGGTTTTGTTTTCACTTTTTTGATATATTGTCCTAAAGCAAAATCAGTATATTTTACTGCACTTTCTCTACTTCCTTGTACCATATTTATTCTTCCATTAGGAAATGAATAGGGTTTATGGTTAGATGTTGTCATTATAAATTGAAAAAAAGGTTTGTTTTTTTTTGAATTTATATTGGCATATTTTATAGATTGAGTATAACTATCTTCATCACAAATTCCCCAAGCATTTTCAAATGTTACTTCGTTGTCTTCTATTGCAAATCGTTTTGTTTTAATATTATCAGATAGCGGATTTCCTCTGTTTCTATCTATTATATTAAACCCTTGACCGCCAAAAAAAGTGTTCATATTATCAAAATAGCCATCGCCTCCATATATAAAACTTAAATCATAATTTTTCTTTTTTAATATCGTAGCTATTGAAAATATACTTTCATTATTTGGTCTTCTTACAATACTGTTTCCTGGTGTTGGTGGAACGCAGAGAGTGAGTGCTTCCATACCTCGAACAGTTCTTGTACCTGTAGCATACATATTAGTAAAGAATATGCTGTTTTTTGCTAATGCTTCATAATTAGGTGTTAGATTTTGTTGGTTTCCAAATTGTTTTAAAAAATCGGCACTAAAACTTTCAATAGCAATTAAAACTATGTTAGGGGCTTGTTCTTTTGAGCCACTTACGTTTCTTGTAATCGCATCTTTTTCTTGATTTGTAAATTCTTGATTGTTTTGAAGCAATTCCTTTTTTACTATTTTATATGCTTCTTTGTTAGGCAATGTTTTATAAAATGTTGTATAATCTAACTCGTTTGAATGCAATGCTGAAAAAAAAGAGAAAACACCATTTTTGCTTAATTCATTTTCATAATTATTGATGCTCCATTCTGCAAGTTTATTTTTTGCAAAAAAAGCGAAAAGTAATGTTACTAGTAATAAAGGTAAAACATTAAAAAGCCTTTCTTTAAATTTTGGTTTTTCTGTGAATGTTTCCCTAAAAACATTTTTCTTCTTATAAATGACATATATAATGAAGATTAAAGTAAATAGAACCAAAATTATTAATGGGATTGGATAGGATTGATTTATATTTTCAAAAACTTCGTAAGTATATATTAAATAATCAACAGCAATAAAGTTAAACCTTGTATTGAATTCCTCCCAAAATGGAAATTCCGCAACAAAAGAAAAAATACTAATGAATAGTAAAATACCCATTAAAAAATAAGTAATTACCTTATCAAGTATGCCACCGACAAGTTTTGAAGGTAAAGCAAGTAGATATGAATAATAAATTGTAGAAAAAAACAAAGCTACTGATAGGTCAAAGAAAAATCCTAAACTGAAAATTTTGATAATTGAAATAAGAGAAAAATCAATATCATCAAATGATAAAGCATAAAGGGAAATTCTTATCCCGAAAGAAATCAGAACATAAGTTGATATAAATGAATATAGTAATGAAAATCGTTTGTTAAATATATTTTTCATTTTTTTAAATTGTATTTTTAGTTATGAGAATCCAGAGACCATTTCTCCTTCATCTTTTATTAAAAGAAATGTACTTCCTAAAAGCATTGCCTAATCGGTTCTACTGCCTTGAAATAGTTTTCAAAATCATCAATGATACTGGCAGTTTGGGATAGGTTTAAGTTTTTTAAAGACTTCATTGCAGATGTTGGGTATTTCTTTCGTTTTAGAATGTTTGTAACCTTTTTATTTTTACTATATATAAAACATAAGTATTTGATTTTAAATAAAAAGAACTATTTATTCCCAAAGTTGTGGGATTTTTTTCCTCTGTTTTTTATTAACCCATTTATTCAATTTATAGGAAAGATAAGCTGATCCGCTTCCTATGATTGCGCCAGCTAACACGTCACTTGGATAATGAACACCCAATACCATACGAGAATAGCTTACTGCACTTGCCCACGCAAACGAAGGAGCAATAATGTACCATTTTGGATACGCCATACTCAAGGAAGTGGCAGTTGCAAAAGCTAAAGAAGCGTGCCCTGATGGGAAAGAAGGTCCGGTTGCTGTTGTAACTTGCTCAATATCTGGATAAGTTACAAATGGTCGTTCTCTATTTACTGTTTTTTTTAAAGCAAATGTTATAAATCCTGAAGCCAAAAAGGCTTCTCCAATAAAAATAGCTTTCTTTTTGACTGTACTATCTTTCATTATCAATCCGACAGAGTACATAATAATTGGAGTTCCAATACTTACAGGAGCTAGACTATTTGTAATTCCTTTTGATGCTGGATCCAGTGATTTGTTCCTATTATGATTTATGTTTCTTAAAACATCAATGTCTAAATTCTGGGCATTTGCAAAGTTTATGCAAAAAAACAACACCGCTAAATTGGTTATTTGTAACAAATTTATTTTGTTTTTCATTCTTCTGTCTTTTTAATCAAAATTTTTATAATGCAAATGGATACAGAAAACAATACTCATTTATGTTCTACTTTTTAATGCTTGTGCTCTAGATCGTGCGAACAGCCGTTTTATTTATCTTCGGCAGACATTTCTTTCGCTTTAGCGTTTATGAACATCATCAGAATGATTTTCTGAATCATTGTGAATAGAACAACCTGATTGTTTGTTTGGTGATTTATTTTTTCTTCCTGTCTGCACCAAAGCTGTTTACTGTTTGCATCATATTTGTGTTGGTGTTTCTTTTTTAGTTATTTATGATTATGTTCTAAATGGTTTTTATTTTCTTCGTGTTCAATTTTTATTAATGACATTTTGCAAACAGGACATTTTCCAGAAATGTCATAAAATTTCCCTTTTTCACATTTCATAGGGCATTCGTAGACTATCTTATGGGCTTCTGCCTTTTTGTGAATATGAACCTTTTGTACTTTTTTCTCTTCTTTACAGGAAAAAACAATCGTCATTATTGCAATATTTATAATTCCTAGTATGATTAATTTTTTCATCAAATTAGATTTAAAATGTTTCTTAAATTATATAAAAGAGAGTGCAAATAGGAATTATTTAAAACCCTAATTTGATCCTTCGTTAATGTTATTATGAAAAAATGGTAGCCATTCCAAGCAAACCTG
>NZ_MTCA01000212.1:0-5299 GCF_002150205.1 Flavobacterium sp. FPG59
ATGTAAAACATGGCTATCGGTTAATTGATGACAATTGAAATTGAAATTGAAATTGTAAATAAATTTCTTTAATCTTTTTTACTATAAATTCTTTCAATAATATCAACAACTTTCATTCCTTCTAGAGCATTTGTAGAGATACTTTCTGTGCCCGCAATTACATTCGCTATATTTTCATATACATAATGGTGATTTGCTGCAGAACCTTTATACTGTCCGTAATCATTTGGAGGATTACTTTCTGCTAATACTGGCATTACATAATCTTTGATATGACAATATTCTACTTCATTCATATACTGTCCTCCAACTTTTACTGAACCATTTTCCGCAACTATAGTAATTGAGCTTTCTAAATTCTTGTCCCAAACTGCCGTAGAATAGTTTAAACTCCCCATTCCCCCTTCGACAAAATCAAAAGAAACAAATCCTGAATCTTCAAAATCAGTACTCTTTTCGTGCATGAAATCATTTAATCTTGCATTTATATTAGTCACATCTCCAAAATACCAATACATCAAATCAATAAAATGAGAAAATTGCGTAAACAATGTACCACCATCTAAATCTTTAGTTCCGTGCCAAGAAGTTGGTTTTCCTGTTACATTGTCTGGTTTATAGTAACGGTCATCACGATTCCAATAGCAATTAATTTGAACCATGAAAATTTTACCTAAAACACCTGCTTCAAGTACTTCTTTTAACCATACTGAAGGTGGTGAATAACGATTTTGCATCACACAAAATACTTGTTTGTGCTTTTGGAGCGCTTTGAAGATAATTTGCTCACAACCTGCTTTTGTTAATGCCATGGGTTTCTCAACAACTACATGCCAATTGTTTTCTAAAACAAGTAACGCTTGTTTTTGATGGTATCCGTTAGGACTAGCAATAGCAACAGCATCAACTTCAATACCGCTCTGCACCAAAGCTTCTAAAGAATTGAAAAACTTAGCTTCTGGATAATTTTCTAATCCTAATTCTTCTTTTTTTCTAATATCACATAACGCAACTAATTCAAAATCCGAATTCCCTTGTATCATACTAGCGTGTCTTTTTCCTATATGACCACAACCAACAACGGCAAATTTTATTTTTTTCATACTCAATTAGCTTATTTTAGTAACTGTATTATTTTCTAATTTATATTCTTGTTTACTTTCATGACAAATGGCAATACCGCTTTCATTAAATTCCAAACGATGTCCATACTCACCAACCCATCCAATTTGTTTGGCTGGATTTCCTACCACAAGTGCAAAAGGTAAAATGTTTTTAGTAACTACCGCTCCAGCTCCTATAAAGGCGTATTCCCCTATGTCATGGCCGCATACTATTGTTGCATTTGCACCAATACTGGCCCCTTTACCTACATGAGTTTTGGCATATTGTTCTTTTCGATTAATAGCGCTGCGTGGATTTATGACATTAGTAAAAACCATAGATGGTCCTAAAAAAACATCGTCGTCACAAGTTACACCAGTGTAGATTGATACATTATTTTGAACTTTTACATTATTTCCTAAAATTACTCCTGGTGAAACCACAACATTTTGACCAATATTACATCTTTGGCCCATCGTACAATTGGACATAATATGAGAAAAATGCCAAATCTTAGTATTATCACCTATCGTACAACCATCATCGACTAATGCTGTTTCATGTGCGAAAAAATTTTCCATATTTTAATTATTAAAAAATGATTTTACTTGACTACAAACATACTCCATAGAATCCAACTCCATTTCAGTGTGAATAGGTAACGAAAGAACTTCATCACATAATGATTCAGTAATTGGCAATTGAAAATTTGAATCTACAAACTGTTGAAAGGCTTCTTGCTTGTACAATGGAAGTGGGTAATATATCATACTAGGTATTCCTTTATCGGAAAGAAATTTTTGCAATTCATCGCGTTTGCCATTTTTTACTTTCATAGTATATTGATGAAAAACATGCGAACTGTTGTATTGCCTTTCAGGAACTTGCAACTCTTTAACGTCAGCAAAGACTGAATCGTAGTATGATGCCATCTGATTGCGGGCCTGACTGTAAGAGTCCAAATGTTTTAGTTTGATATTCAATATTGCTGCTTGTATGGTATCCAATCTCGAATTACAACCTAAAACCTTATGATAATATTTTTTTTCTTGTCCATGATTGGCAATCATCCTCATCTTCTGAGCCAATTCATCATCATTAGTCATTAATGCACCGCCATCTCCATAACAGCCTAAATTTTTTGATGGAAAAAAAGAAGTACTTCCAATGTGTCCGATAGTTCCTGTTTTAGCAGTGCGTCCATCAGAAAAAGTATAAGTAGCACCAATAGCTTGTGCATTGTCTTCAATCACAAACAAATTATATTTCTTTGCCAACTCCATAATTGGCTCCATATCACAAGACTGACCGTATAAATGAACTGGTACGATTGCTTTAGTTTTTATTGTTATCGATTTTTCAATAATTTCGGCAGTAATATTAAAAGTCTTCTCATCAACTTCAACCATTATTGGCGTCAAACCTAACAAGCCTATTACTTCAGCTGTTGCCACATATGTAAAAGAAGGACAAATAACCTCATCTCCTCTTTCAAGCCCCAAAGCCATCATTGCAATTTGCAAAGAATCAGTTCCATTTGCACAAGGGATCACATGTTTCACGTCTAAATACTTTTCTAAAGAAATTTGAAATTCTTTAACCGCAGGCCCATTGATGAATGAGGTACTTGCTATACAATCTATTACGGATTGATTTATTTCATTCTCTATATGGTGGTACTGTGTTTTTAAATCCACCATTTGAATTGGTTGTTTCATAATATTATGAGTTTTTTTTTAATGCCAAAGCAGCTATACTTTCACCAATTGCTAAAGATGAAGTTGCTGCAGGTGAAGGCGCATTACAGACATTTATAACGTTTTTATTTTCAAAAATTAAAAAATCATCCGAAAGATTTCCTTTACTGTCGCAGGCTTGAGCACGTACTCCAGCACTACCATCTTCTAAATCCTCTTTTTGGATTTCTGGAATTAATCTTTGTAATGCTTTTGTAAAAGCAGTTTTCGAGTAGGAACGATACATTTCATACATGCCATCCTTCCAGTATTTTAAAGCCACTTTTTGAAAACCCGAATGACCTAAAGTTTCAAAAAGCTCTTTCCAATTAATCATTTTATTTGTATAACCCTCTCTAGCAAAAGCCAATACCGCATTTGGACCTGCTTCAACACCTCCATGAACCATACGTGTAAAATGAACTCCTAAAAAGGGAAAATTAGGATTAGGCACAGGGTAAATTAAGTTTTTAACTAAATATTCTTTCTCCTTCTTGATATTAAAATACTCTCCTCTAAAAGGTAAAATTTGAACATCCAAATTACTATCTGTCATTTTTGCAACCTTATCCGAGTATAAACCAGCACAATTAATGACCCATCTGGATTCAAATCGTTTATTTTGAGTTTGTATTTCTGAACTATCCTCTAGAGAATTGATATCTTCCACCTTTTGTTCAAATAGAATTTCACCCCCCAATTGTAAAAATAAATCAGCATATTTTTGAGAAACTTCTTGGTAATCAATAATTCCTGTTTGAGGCACCCAAATCCCTTCAATACCTGTACAGTGAGGTTCAAATTCTTTTATCTCGTGGGCGCTAATTTTTTTAATACCTACAAGTCCGTTGGCTAGACCTCTTTCATAAATACCAGACATAACCGGTAGTTCATCTTTCTCTGTTGCAACAATTATTTTACCACACAGATCATATTTTACATCATTTTCATCACAAAATTGAATTAATTGATCATACCCCTTTTTACAATTAATAGCTTTAAGACTTCCTGGTTTATAATAGATACCTGAATGAATTACTCCGCTATTATGTCCTGTTTGATGCATAGCAATTTTAGATTCTTTCTCAAGAACTATAACCGATAATCTAGGATTTTGTTTTTTGAGATGATATGCAGTTGAAAGCCCTACAATCCCTCCTCCAATAATGATAAAATCTGTTTTCAAATCAATTTCTTTATATTATAATCTCCAATAATTTTTAAAATCCGATGGTTCTAATGCTCCTTTAATATCGAACATATAGATTTCGTCTTTAGATAACTTTTGAAAATCTTCAGAAGTCATTTGAATATATTCTTGATGACCAACAGCTAATACAATGAGATCATATACTCCTACTGGTTCATCGACTAAAGTAATACCATATTCATGGGCCAATTCATTCGGACAGCCATGAGGATCAACCACATGGACATGAATCGAATAATCCATTAATTCTTTTACTAAATCAACAACTTTAGAATTTCTAATATCTGCAACATCCTCTTTAAAAGTAATTCCTTTGACTAAAACCTTACACTTTCCAGGGTTTTTATCTTGCTCTATTAAAGCTTGAACAATTCTTTTAGCTATAAAAGTAGGTATAAAATCATTTACTCTTCTTCCAGCAGCAATAACCTGTGGATCGATTCCTAATTGTTTGGCTTTATGCATTAAATAAAACGGATCCACACTAATACAATGTCCTCCTACCAAGCCTGGTTGGTATTTATGAAAATTCCATTTGGTACCTGCAGCTTCAATTACCGCTTTAGTATCAATACCCATTTTATCAAAAATGATTGCCAATTCATTCATCAAAGAAATATTGATATCGCGTTGTGTATTCTCAATAACCTTAGCCGCTTCAGCTACTTTGATAGATTCAGCTTGGTGTAAACCAGCTTTGATAATAGAACCATAAACTTCAGAAATCACTTCCAATGCTTCAGCATCATTACCAGATACTATTTTTAAAATATTCGTTAATGTTTTTACTTTATCGCCTGGTACTATGCGCTCTGGACTATAGCCAAACTTAAAATCTGTCCCTCGTTCTAAACCTGAAATAGATTCCAAAATAGGCACACAATCATCTTCGGTACATCCCGGATATACTGTAGATTCATATACCACATAATCACCTTTTTTTAAAGCAGAAGCAACACTTCTCGAAGCCCCTAATAAAGGATTCAAATTTGGAACTTTGTTCTCGTCAATATCGGTGGGTACACCAATAATATGAAAATGTGCTCTTTTTAAATCTTCAACATTCGAAGTAAATTCAATATCACAACCTTCAAAAGCCATTCCTTCCAATTCTTTAGAAGGATCAATTCCTTGTTTCATCAAGGCTACCCTTGTCTCATTTATATCAAAACCAATTACTTTAAAATGTTTGGCAAATTCTAGTGCCAATGGCAACCCTACATAACCTAATCCAGTAACTGAAATAACT
>NZ_MTCA01000198.1:0-5650 GCF_002150205.1 Flavobacterium sp. FPG59
CTATTAATATAGTATAAAATGGTTGCAAGAGGAATAAAGCTTAGGGCAAAAACAGTTTTTGCAGCTCTAGATTTTCCTATTGCAATAGGTAAAGTGTACATACCTTGATTAAAATCACCGTCATTATCCTCAATATCTTTGACAATTTCTCTCATAAAATTAATCATAAAAGCAAAGACAGCGTAGTCAAGAAGTATTGAAAATAAGATACCCATTTGCTGTTTATTATCAGGTCCGGTGGCGGGATATAGATCAAAAACACCTATAATTACAACACTAAAAGACAATAAAAGTGCTACAATTACATTGCCTATTAATAACATTTGCTTTAAACTTGTTGCATAAAGGTAGAGCGTAGCTGCGATCAGTACAAAAATTGAGGCAAAACCAGGTTTAGATATTACATTTGAAAGATAAAAACCTATTCCTACACCCACAATTGTGAGTCCCACATATAAATTGTAAGCTTGAGATTCTGAAATGCTTTTTCCAACGGTCATTCTACTGGGTTTGTTGATGGCATCTGTACCTTGATCAAAAATATCATTTATCACATAGCCACCTGCTGCAATACATACAGAAGATAGAACAAGCAAAAGGTATTGCCAATCTTTGAGTGCCAATGTTACATTTTCGAATTGAAAATATCCAAATCTAAAAACCAGTTGCATCAAAGCAAGCATTAAGAGATTTTGGTATCGAATGAGTTTTAAATAGTGCATAATTTTACGTTTAAAATCATTTTAAAACTAAATTGATTTCATTAAGTATGAGTAAAAAAAATAGTATTAACTAATCATGATTACCTTCAAAATGGGTATTCCATTTTCCTTGAGTTTTCATAACTTGTTCTATTACATCACGTACAGCTCCTTTACCGCCATGTTTATGAGATATATAGCCTGAAATGGTTTTTATTTCAGGACTAGCATCTTGCGGGCAGGTAGCCAAACCTACTAATTTCATCACATGATAATCTGGAATATCATCACCCATGTATAATACGTTTTCAGGTTTTATTTGGTACAAACCGGCATATTCATTAAAGGTTTCCACTTTATTAGTTGTGCCCAAATAAATATCGGTTATACCTAGATTTCGCAAGCGTACTCGAACACCTTCGTTACTTCCGCCAGAAATGATACATACCTTATATCCGCTTTCTACAGCCGCTTTCATGGCATATCCATCGCGAATGTTCATTGTTCTTAACATTTCACCTTCATTGGTCACAAAAACAGATCCATCGGTAAGTACACCATCTACATCAAAAATAAATGTAGTGATATCATTCATTATTTCCTTATAACTTTTTGACATTTTCTTGTATAGATTGGGTTAGAATTTTATAAATGTTTAAATATTTTTTGTGTGCCAAAAAAGTTTCATGCGCTTCAATGGTTTTTTGGTCGTTCCTTTTTGCAGGCCCAGTTTGGGCTTCTTGTGGAGTTAAAATTTCAAGCTTATCAACAGTTTCAAAAATTAACGGCTTCAAAATTTCAAAAGGAATTTGGTTGTCCTGACAAATTTCTTGGCTAATTTGGAACAAATGATTGGTAAAATTATTGGCAAATACGGCAGCAACATGCAATGCTCTTCTTTGTTCTGAATTGATTGCATACACTTTTTTAGAAATAGATTGTGCTATTTTAAGAAGTATATGATAATCTGGTGCGTTTTCACTTTCAAGACAAATGGGTATTTTAGAAAAGTCAACTTTTTTATTTTTTGTAAAAGTTTGTAAGGGATAAAAAACACCTTTTCTATTGTCTTCATGGATTGCGGTAAGTGGAATGCTACCTGATGTATGTACTACTAATCGGTTTTTAAAAGGGAGCTTTGCTGAAACCTCTTCAATAGCATCATCGGCAACACATATAATGTATACATCAGCCTCGGCAAGGGAATTAAAATCATCTGTAATTTGATTCCAAGACAGTAGGTGCGACAGTGCTGATTTTTGTCTTGTGTAGACTTGTATTAATTCAATTTCTTTGTTTTGTTCCTCAACTTGAAAAGCCTCAATTAAATGTTGAGCTACATTTCCAGAACCTATAATAACTACTTTATGCATCATACAAAATTAGAAAAAAAAATATAAATAAAAATCGATTGGAGATTACTGTAAAAATGTAACAGTTTGAAACCGAAAATAAATGTTTTTATCTCTTAACACCTCCTTAATTTTGATTTAATTAACAAATGTCAGCTAAAAGTACTCAACATTTTTAAGTACTTTTGTGGCAATTTTACAAAACATAATCTCCTAAAAATGGAAAAAAAAATAGTTTCTTTTTTGTTTTCTACACGTTTGATGGCTTTCTTGTTTATAGCATATGCAGTTGCTATGGGTACCGGAACTTTTATAGAAAGTAAATACAATACAGACACTGCAAAAATCTTGATTTACAATGCTTGGTGGTTTGAGGCCATTCATGTCTTTTTTGTGATTAATTTTATTGGTAACATCAAGCGATATCAATTATTAAAAAAAGAAAAGTGGGCTACCTTGTTGCTCCATTTGTCTTTTATTTTCATCATTTTAGGTGCTTTTGTAACAAGATACATTAGTTATGAAGGAGTAATGCCTATACGTGAAGGAGCTGCTGAAAATCAGATTTTTTCAGAGAAAACGTTTCTTACCGTCTTTGTTGATGGCGAATATAAAGGAGAAATGAAGCGTAGGGTTTTTGAAAAACAAGTTTTACTTTCACCTGTTACAAATAATGATTTTAATATTACTGGAAAATTTGCCGACACCCCATTTGAAGTAGAATATGAAAGCTTTGTAATGGGTGCCAAGGAAATTATAAAGCCTGATTCTAAGGGGGTTGTATACTTAAAAATTGTTGAAGCTGGTGATGGTGGCAGGCACGAACATTTCCTGAAAGAAGGTGATATTCAAAACATTCATAACGTTTTGTTTTCACTTAATAAATTCACTGATGGAGCTATTAATATTACAACAACTGGAAAGGAATACACCATTCAAACCCCATTTGAAGGGAATTTTATGCGCATGGCCGATAAGTTACAAGGTAAAGTGACCAAGGATAATGCACAACCCTTAATGATGCGTTCTTTATACAGCATAGGCGAAATGCGTTTTGTATTTCCTGATCCTGCCGTAAAAGGAGTAATAGACTACGAATCGGATAATGATTTTAAGGCTAAAACTCATGAAGATGCTATTACATTTAAAATAAAAGCAGAAGGTCAGGAAAAAACAGTTACTCTTTTAGGAACCAAAGGTAAAGTAGGGGAGTCTAAAACGGTTAAAATTGGAAAAATAGATTATTCGTTTTTCTACGGAAGCAAAGCCTATGTATTACCTTTTAAAATAAAATTGAATGATTTTATTGCGCAAAAATACCCTGGAACAGAGAAAAGTTATTCCTCTTTTGAAAGTAAAGTAACGGTTCAAGATAAAGAGCCATTTGATGCCCGAATTTATATGAATAATGTTTTAGATTATGAAGGGTATCGTTTTTTTCAATCGGGATTTGACCCGGATGAAAAAGGAACTATTTTATCCGTAAACCATGATTTTTGGGGTACTTTATTAACGTATATCGGTTATTTTATGTTGTATTTTGCTATGATGGCCATTATGTTTACTAAATATTCAAGATTTGCTGATCTAAAAAGAAAATTGGATGTAGTAAAATCCAAAAAAGCAAAATTGCTAGGGGTTTGCCTTTTGTTTTTTAGTATGAGCGGTATGGCTCAAGAACACGACCATGCTGAACATGAAGGTCACGCACATACTGAAGCTCCTGCAAGTAAAGCAACTACTAGTGAAAAACCAGCACAACACAGCAGTCATTCTAAGAAAAAATTAAGCCAAGAGGAATTACTGGCTTTAATAACAAAATATAAGGTTTCTGAGGCTCATGCCGCAAAATTTGGTAGATTAGTGATTCAAGATGGTGGTGGAAGAATGAAACCAATCAACACTTTTTCATCAGAATTGTTGCGAAAAGTAAGCCAAAGTGATTCTTATAATGATATGAATTCAGATCAAGTTTTCTTATCTATAACTCAGTATGCTAGTTATTGGATTGAGATTCCTATCATTCATTTAAGAAAAGGAAACGATAGTATAAGAAAAATAATTGGGGTTGATAGCAAAGCAAAGGTTGCACCTTTTGTGGCATTTTTTGACGAAAAAGGGAATTACAAACTTTCTAAATACCTAGACGAGTCCTATAAAGCGGCTAATCCCAATCAATTTGAAAAAGATTTTATCGATACAGACAAAAGGGTAAATCTTATGGAGTCTGCATTGAGTGGTCGTATCCTGAAAATTTTCCCGATTCCAGAGGATAAAAACAATAAGTGGGTTTCCTTTTTAGAATTGAATGAGGCTGGTTTTCAAGGTATGGAAGCCACATATACTAAAAATGTGTTGCCTTTGTATTTTGGTTCATTAGCAACGGCATCTACGTCAGGAGATTTTAAAACTGCTGATGAATTAGTAGAAAGTATTACTGGTTTTCAAAAACGTTTTGGTAGTAAAGTAAGACCAAGTGAGGACAGAATTACATCAGAGGTATTGTATAACAAATACGATATTTTTAGTAAATTGACCACTTGGTATATTTTAGCTGCTATTGCAATGTTGTTTTTCACCATTTTACAAATTTTTAAAGAACGTAAGTGGTTGCAGTTTTCTGTAAATGGGATGCATATAATAATTGGTTTACTTTTTGTTTTACATACAGTAGGTTTAATTGCAAGATGGTATATTTCTGGACATGCACCTTGGAGTAATGCTTATGAATCTATCATTTATATTGCATGGGCAACAATGTTTTTTGGATTGGCATTTGACCGTAAATCAAAACTTACTGTGGCTTCCTCAGCATTTGTAACTGCAATGATTTTATTTGCAGCAAACTTGAACTGGATTGATCCCGAAATTGCCAACCTACAACCTGTTTTGAACTCGTATTGGTTAATGATTCACGTTGCGGTGATCGTAGGAAGTTATGGTCCATTAGCTTTAGGAATGATTCTGGGAGCTGTAGCATTATTGCTAATTATGTTTACCAATGAAAAGAATAAAGTAAAAATGGATTTAAACATTCAAGAAATTACTTATATAAATGAAATGGCGCTTACAATTGGACTTATCATGCTTACCATTGGTAACTTTTTGGGAGGACAATGGGCCAATGAAAGTTGGGGTAGGTATTGGGGATGGGACCCAAAAGAAACTTGGGCTTTGATTACCATTATGGTTTATGCATTTGTAATTCATGCTCGTTTTGTTCCTGCATTGCGTGGTAAATGGTTTTTTAATCTTATGAGTATGTTTGCTTTTATCTCTACATTGTTTACGTATTACGGAGTGAATTTCCACTTAGTAGGATTACACTCGTATGCAAGTGGCGAAGCTCATTCACTAAGTTGGATTTGGTATACAATTGGAGGCATTGCATTATTTGGTGCTTTATCCTATCCAAAATATAGAAAGTATTATAAGAAATAAATAGCATTGCTAATTATTTAAAAGGGTTTAACTGTAGTAGAGTTAAACCCTTTTTTTGTACCGTATATCACCTTGAACTTTTATGTTTTGTATTTTTTGTTTATTTCAAAATTGTACGTGTGGTGATAGGCTGCTAATAACCTTTCACTTTATATC
>NZ_MTCA01000188.1:0-5988 GCF_002150205.1 Flavobacterium sp. FPG59
GCTAATATACTAACAAATAGTACAAAATGAGCTACAATTTTTTTGTTTTTGTACTATTTATCATGTGGTTGAGCGTATTCTATGATAAAATACAAGATAAATTTATTTTTTATTGGCTAGCAAATTTATAGGTATTTACATAAGGTGTTTTTCTATTGATTACACTAAAAACTCTGTCTATAATTTTGCATCTTATATTGTTTAATACTAACATGCTATTTTTACCCTCATTTTTCTTTTTATTATAATATTCTTTGAGCTGTGGGTCGTATTTTATTGCAGCAAGGGCTCCCATTTGCAATAGCGATTTCATTTTTTTATCTGCCATATGATTTACTTTTGTACCGCCTCTGACACTGGAACCTGAACTATACTCGAATGGTGCTGTTCCAGAATAACACGCAAATTTTCTAGAATTATCAAATGCCTTAAAACCTTTTGTTGCAATAATAAAATACATTGCTGATTGTTGCCCAACTCCAGGAACACTCCGTATTAATTCAAATTGTTGTTTCAACTCGGAACTATTTTTAATAATTTCTTTCATTTTTGTTTCCAATTCTTTTAAACTGATTTTTAAAGATTTAATTGTTTTTGCATTTATAGCAGAAACAACTTTAAAGACATCATTTGTCATAAAATCTTTATTTTCTTTAGTTGTCCCAAATACAAGGAGCGTTTTAATAACCTTTTCTCTTTCAGTAAAAAGAAGTTTCAGTTGTTGGATTTCTTTTTCTGCAATTGCAGACAATTTTAATTTGTCAATATTTCTAACACTGTACCAAGCAATATCCTTTGCATCTGTTTTATCGTTTTTCCCTCTAGAGATCCCTTTGGATCTTTTGATTTCAATAGCAGGAACAATCCAATAGTCAAGTTTAAACTCTGAAAGACTTAAGCTTAACGGATAAGTATAAACTCCAGTGTTTTCGAAGCAAAAAAGTGTTTTATTTAAATCTATCTTCTTCTTTTTTAATTGACTTATAATTGATTTAACGCCTTTGGATGTGTTCTCAACTATAAAATGTTCTGACTTATTATTAGCAATATTTTCAATTAAAACAACATCTAATTTCAATTTTGAAATATCGATACCAACATAAAATAAATAATTTTTCATAATTTTGAATTGAGAGATTAAAAAATGTTGAAATTCTTTAGAACCTTTATTAGACCGCTATGTCTATTATTCTATTTGAAGCTATTCAACTGGGTTAAAGGGATGGCAGAGGACTAATACGCAAGATAAGTATCACTTAGTGAAGGATATAGTTCACCTCTGCTTTCCTTTAATAAAATTAACGATTTTCTTATAAAATCTTTATCGTAAATTTTTAAATAAATAATTTTACAAAGTAAAGGTGAAGGATGGAAGCGGCATCCTTTTATGGAGTTTACGGAATAAAAGATATAGCGTACAGCCTGACCCGGAGTTTTTACGCAGGGGCACGCCCACGATTTTAGGAGAAAACCTCTTTTAAAACATCGAGTGATTTTGGTTTTTTAAAGCCGTCTAAATGGAAACTATAGTAATCAATAAGGATTTTTAGAAGGATTTGGCGTTCTATGACATGGAAGATTTTTTGATTGTTGTCGAATTTTAAGTCAATCAGTTTTTTAAACAAATTACTTTCGTGTTCTGTGAGCGAACTGATGGCGTGAAAGGGTGTGAAAATACCTTCGGTCATTTCAAAAAAAGCCATATCCATATCTGAAGTATCGGGGTAAAATCCGAGATATTTGGTGGTTTCTAATAACAAAATTAGATGGAAATTAGCTATTTCATCGTGGTTGTCTAGCCAATGTAATGCGGTTTCTAAGAAAGTAAAAAGTGGTTCGTTTTCTTCCTCTTCGTGAATGGAATGGTGCAGCATCTCTGAAATGAACATCACCATGGTGCTCTTATAAATATCGGAATGGATGGAATGAAAAGCAGAGCTGATTTTTATCTCCTTAAAATTTTCTAAAGTGCCTTTGTTTTTATGAACGGCCTCAATTTCAAGAATAGTCAAAGGCTGAAAATAAGCCTTTTTTTGACTTGCTTTCCGACTCGAAAAAGCATCCCGAACAAAATATGATTTTAAACCGTGCGAAAGTGTAAAACATTTTACGATCAAGCTTTTCTCTTGAAATTTTAGTGATGAAAGAACAATAGCTTTGGTTTTGACTTGCACAATTTTAATTTAAAGATTGAAAAATGTAAAGATTGAAAAATTCATCTCTCTAAATTATCTAATTATCATTACTTTTTTAATGGTAGTTTCAACACCATCTTGTGCCGAAATAAAAATCATATAAACTCCAGATGCAACCTTGTATTTTCCAAAAGCGGTTGTGTCCCATTCTATTGTTCCGCCTTCGGAGGTAGTTTCATATACTAAGTTTCCGCCCACATCGGTAATTTTTACATTTGCTTTGTCTAATAATCCTGCAATTTTTACAGTTCCTTGAAAATCTGGCCGAACAGGATTAGGATATACATAAGCCTTACTTAAATCATCATTTGCAGTGGTAGAAACTCCCTTAAATGATATCATTCCCTTACTAGTAGCAATAAATACTTCGCCAGTTATCCCATTAATATCAATGTCATTAATAGTATTGCTGGGCAGCGGAGAATTGCTTGTTGTAAAATGGTATCTAGTTTCCTGACCATTTGGTGATACAAGAAACAATCCGGCATCAGCGGTTCCTATCCACTTATTATTAGCGCCATCTACAACAATGGATGTGATAAATTGCTCAAACAACAATTCTTGAGGCAGATTGTCATCAATGATAATAACAGGATTAGCTTTCAAGGGCGTATCTGAGAGGAAATTGTTCACGCTATTCAAAACCCTCAACCCTTTTGATGTTCCTATCCAGAGTTGGTTTCTAGTATCTATAGCTACAGTTCTTACGTTTGAAATGGGTAAATTTCCAGTATCGGCACCCACTGTCATTTTTTTAAAAGTGGTTCCGTTTTCATTGAATCCTACCACACCATCCTCACTTGTAGCCAGCCATTTTGTACCGTTTTTATCTATTACAATGGCGCCGTAATTATTCTCTTCGGGCACATCTAGAATTTTATCCATGGCATAGCTTTGCCATTGCCCATTGGTACGCAAAACTTTAAGCCCGTTTTTAATTCTACTATTGGTCACCCATAAATTCCCCGACTTGTCAAATGCGGTTGCATTGATACGTATATCAACATTATTAGGTCCTCCAAAAGTAAGCGACTCTAATCCGCTGTTGGTTTGATTGAATAAAATGGTTGGAACATCATTCTCAATTTTGAGAAGTCCTGAAAAAAAAGAACTCGCATACACTTGATTTTCGTTTATTGGATTCACAATTACTTTCCCTATAGTTTGCGCTCCTAATACCGATTCATAAGGGATATTGAGCCAGCCTTCTTTATTATATTTGCTAATGCCATAGCTATCCAACGGAAATGGATTGTAATCCCCTGCAAATTCCCCGTACACTGCCCATAGCACAGAAGGCGTGAGATCTACAGCGAAAATATTATTTCGTAATGGTCCCGAGGGTGTACTGTTTTCAAATACGGATGATCCATTAAGAGCGGTTGTAAATAATCCATTTTCTTGTGTGCCAATATATACCGTATCACCAATCACGGTAGCGCACGTAAAGGTGATGTTGGCCTCAGGAATCTGATTGGCGTTTAGTTCCCGAAGCAAAATCATTTGACTGTTATAAAAATATAGTGTGCTTGGAGTACTCACAACCATAATACCTGCTCCAACTCTCATATCTATTGCTGGCTGTGGCAATTGTGAAAATAGCACAAAAGTATTTGTAACTGCATTATACTTTTGGATTGCTCCTGTAGCATTGACAGCATACAATTCTTGATTAAGCGTTGTAACTCCTATCCAAGAGGCTGTTGTTAGTGTTTCCCACTGATTATAATCTATTAAATTTGGGTTTGAGGCTAAGGCTCTTCTTATCCCGCTGTAAGTAGCAGCATAAAAATATCCATTAAAAAGTGCCATTTGGTGTACCTTCATTTCTGTTCCGCCGTCGCCAATGAAATACGTGTCTCCAAATTGCATGGTTGATAAGTTAAACTGTACAATCCCAAAATCACAAGAGACGTAAAGTATTCCTTGATGTTCTAAGAAATGATTGATTTTTTTTATAGTAGGAGACAGTTTTTTATTGATAATGTCTACTATTCTCAATATACTTCCGTCCTGCTCATTGATCACTATGATAAGTCCGTTTTCATAACCCACTACAGTCTTGTTGAGCGCTGTGCTATGATATAACGTTGAAATGGTTTCTCCTGAGAGTCCATCAACCGTAGTAGTTGTTTTTATTATATTTGTGAGTGAATTTTTAGAGAACAAAGCGTTTTCTGAAGCTGCAAATACCGCATTTGCAGACTGAGAAATATCTTTAATTTCAGAATACGAAAAATACCCTTGCCAGGATAAGTCACTTTGGGCAAAACCCAAAAACATCCCTGTAAAAAGTAAAATAAGCGAAAAATACTTTTTCATCTTTTGTAGCACTATTGATTTACAAATATAAACAAACGAAAGTTAAGGCTATTTGTTACATAAAAAAACCTTCTACCGCATACACGATAGAAGGTTTATTATAATTTAAGCAGTGTATTATACCACTCCTTGTGCTAGCATTGCATCGGCAACTTTTACAAATCCAGCTATGTTTGCTCCTTTTACGTAGTTTACATATCCTTCTTCATCTGTACCATATTGCTTACATTGATTGTGAATTCCAACCATAATTTCTTTAAGTCTTGAATCAACCTCTTCACTAGTCCAGTTTAAACGGATTGAGTTTTGTGTCATTTCAAGTCCTGAAGCAGCTACTCCTCCAGCATTTGCAGCTTTTCCAGGTGCAAAAAGTACTTTAGCTTTCAAGAATTCTTTTATAGCTTCAAGAGTACATGGCATGTTTGCAGCTTCTGTTACACACATAACTCCGTTTGCAATTAAATTTTTTGCATCTTCTTCGTTCAACTCATTTTGAGTAGCACATGGAATTGCAACATCTACTTTCACTTCCCATACGCTTTTTCCTTTGTGGAATTCAGCATTTGGATATTTTTCTAAATACGCTTCAGCTCTGTTATCACCTCTTGCTCTCATTTCAAGCATGAAGTCAATTTTATCTCCTGAAATTCCTTCTTCATCATAAATATATCCATCAGGACCAGAAATAGTAACTACTTTTCCACCTAGATCATTTACTTTTAAAGCAACACCCCAAGCTACATTTCCAAATCCAGAAATAGAAACTCTTTTTCCTTTGATGTTTTGTCCGATAGTGTTTAACATTTGCTCCGCAAAATATACCACACCGTAACCAGTAGCTTCTGGTCTAATTAAAGATCCACCGTATGCTAATCCTTTACCAGTTAAAACACCAGTAAACTCATTTCTGATTCTTTTATATTGACCAAATAAATATCCTATTTCTCTGGCTCCTACACCAATATCACCAGCTGGAACGTCTAATTGCGGCCCTATGTGTCTGCACAATTCTGTCATAAACGATTGGCAAAAACGCATTACTTCAGCATCTGATTTTCCTTGTGGATCAAAGTCAGAACCTCCTTTTCCACCACCCATAGGTAATGTAGTCAAACTGTTTTTAAAAACTTGTTCGAATGCTAAAAACTTAAGTACTGATAAATTTACAGTATGGTGAAAACGAATTCCTCCTTTGTATGGACCAATGGCAGAGTTCATTTGAATTCTAAAACCTCTGTTTACTTGAATCTCTCCTTTATCATCAACCCAAGGAACTCTAAAAATAATAGAACGCTCTGGCTCAGTAATTCTAAGCAGTAAATTTTTTCCATCGTATTTTTTTTGCTCTGCAATAAATGGAATTACAGTTTCTGCAAATTCCCTAACAGCTTGAATAAATTCAGGTTCATTTGGATTCTTGGCCTCAACTTGAGCCATAAAATCATTTATTTTTAGTAACATAGTATATAAG
>NZ_MTCA01000194.1:0-5874 GCF_002150205.1 Flavobacterium sp. FPG59
TATCTTAGCCAAAATGTAAATTATGAGATTTTTTGCCCTTTTTGTGTTTTTTTGCAGCTCTATTCAAGCGCAAAATGAATATCCAAAAGATTATTTTCGTTCACCTCTTGATATTCCTATGCAATTGTCTGGAAATTTTGGGGAATTAAGACCCAATCATTTTCATGCGGGTTTTGATTTGAAAACCCAACAAAAGGAGGGTTTAAAGGTTTATTCCGTAGCTGATGGATATGTGTCTAGAATTAAAATTTCTACTTTTGGTAACGGAAAAACAATTTATATTAATCATCCTAATGGGTATACTTCTGTTTATGGGCATTTAAATAAGGCTGAAGGTGATATTGAATCGTACATAAAAAAAACTCACTATAAAGAGCAATCTTTTGAGATTGAAATGTTTTTAAAACCTGAAGAATTGCCTGTAAAAAAAGGAGATGTGATTGCTTTGTCTGGAAATACAGGAGCTTCTGAAGGTCCGCATTTGCATTTTGAATTTAGAGATACAAAAACAGAATTTGTTATAAACCCACTACTTTTTGGTTTTGATGCTTTTTTAATAGACACTAAAAAGCCTATTGTTACGGGTGTTTATGTCTATCCTCTTGATAGTAAAACTACCGTAAATAATGCAAAGCGCCCTGTTTTGTTGAACGTTTCTTTGCAAAAAGATGGAACGTACATGGCTGATAAAGTCTTGTCAAATGGTGTGATTGGTTTTGGTATAACAGCTCATGACATTGATGATGTATCATTTAATAATAATGGTGTTTATAAGGTTCAAACATTTTTGAACGGCAAACCAAATTTTGGGTATGAATTTAATACCTATTCTTTTACTGACATGAGGTATATCAATGCTTTAATTGATTATTCTCGATATAAAAAAATGCAACAGCGAGTGCAAAAACTTTTTATGAAAGCTCCTTATGATTTACGTTTTATACAAGCCGATGAAAATAAAGGGATTTTGCAGGTTTCTCCTAACTTAGCCTCATTATATAGAATTGAAGTTTCAGATTATTTTGGTAACAAGAGAACAATTTCTATACCCATCCATTATGATTTGTTACCTACAATTATTGGCACAGATCAGCCGCAGTCTAAATATTTTGTAAAAGCGTTAAATGACAGTAATTTTGAACTTGGAAATATGTCAGTATTTTTTCCTGCAGGCACTTTTTATGAAGATTTCAATATGAATTTTAATGTTGTTAATGATACTTTGTTTTTACATGATGATACAGTTCCAGCTCATTCTAATTTTACAATTACAATTGAAGATGCAAAGAGTACTGAAGAGCAACGTCAAAAAATGTTTATTGGCAAAGTGCAAGGCGGTAAAGTAAGTTACAATTCTACTTACAGAAAGGATAGTGTTTTTTCTACGAAAGTAAAGGTTTTGGGAAATTACAAGTTGGTATCAGACACGGTGGCGCCTACAGTAACGATGGCAAATCCTATTGAAGGCAAATGGATTAATGAGCAAAAGTCTTTGCAGCTTACTATAAGTGATGCTTTATCCGGAATTAAAACCTATAACGGATACTTGAATGGGAAATGGGTCCTTTTTGAATACGATAATAAAACTCGAAAAATCACTCATATTTTGAATCCAGAATTTTTACAAGAGGGTGCTAATAATTTAAAAGTAGACGTTACTGATAATATGGGGAATTCAACTACTTTTGAAACACGTTTTTATAGAGGTCAGAAAAAATAAATCCAAATCAATTGAGTACTACTAAATTCTTTTTTCTTTTATCGATTATTTGTTTTGGTTTTTCAGTAACTGCACAAACTGCAAGAATACGCGGTATTGTTTTGAATGAAAACAAGCAACCTTTAGAAAATGTCAATATTACATTTGACGGTTTTAATACACAGTCTAATGAGAATGGTTTTTATGATGTTAAAGTCCCGGCAAATCAAAAAGTAACAGTTGTTTTTACACACGTTTCTCTTAAAAAAATTACTGTTGTTTTTATGCTTGAGGCTAATGAGCAAAAGGAATTTAACCCTATAATGAACAGTCAGGCAGAGCAAATGGGAGAGGTTGTTGTAGTGACTGGGAATAGGAGTGTGGTTCAGGGAATAGTAAATCTAGAACCCGAAATGATTCGAAAAATTCCGGGTGCCAATGCAGGAGTTGAAAATATTTTAAAATCCTTGCCAGGTGTGAATTCCAATAATGAGTTAAGCACCCAATATGCTGTGCGTGGTGGGAATTATGATGAAAATTTAGTCTATGTAAACGAGATTGAAGTCTATCGTCCATTTTTGATTCGCTCAGGTCAGCAAGAAGGTTTGAGTTTTACCAATACTGATTTGGTTCATAATGTCGATTTCTCTGCTGGAGGTTTTCAAGCTAAGTATGGAGACAAACTGTCATCGGTATTAGATATTACTTATAGAAAGCCAACCACTTTTGGCGCAAGCCTTGAAGCTAGTTTTCTTGGCGGAAGCATAGCTGTTGATGCGGTTTCTAAAGATAAAAAATGGTCAGCTGTAACAGGATTACGCTATAGAAATAATTCACTACTTGTGAACAGTCAGGAAACGCAAACTAATTTTACACCAACGTTTGCTGATATTCAAACCAATATTAATTATCAGGCTTCGGCTAAATGGCAGTGGAGTTTTTTAGGAAACATTTCTCAAAATAAATACCAATATCGTCCTTTATCACGCGTTTCAAATTTTGGAACACTTGACAGCCCTATGGCACTTACGGTTTTTTATGAGGGACAAGAGAAAGACAAATACGATACTTATTTTGGAGCAATTAAATCAGTCTTTAATGTTTCGGATAATTTTACGTTAAAATTTATAGGTTCCATCTTCCATACGTTAGAACAAGAATATTTTGATATATTGGCGCAATATAGACTAGGTGAAGTAGATACTAATATTGGTTCAGAAACTCTAGGTGACGTTTCATTCACAAGAGGTATAGGATCACAGCTAAGTCACGCTAGGAATGATCTTGATGCCTTAATTGTAAATACTGAAATAAAAGGATTTCAGGACTGGAAAAATAGCCAAATAGAATGGGGTGTTAAGTATACTCGTGAATCTATTAGAGATAGAATAATAGAGTGGGAGGTCATTGATTCTGCTGGTTTTGCATTGAATCCACCTATTTTAAATTTGCCAAAAAACGATCAGCCTTATACTCCTTACACGGGACCGTTGGTTCCTTATCAAGACATACGAGCTACAAATTTCAATTCTATAAATCGGTTTTCAGGTTACGGACAATGGAGTTTAAAATCAAATTTAGGAACGAATGAAGTTTGGTATAATGCAGGAATCCGAATGCACAATTGGGAAGTTTCTGGCGCCAGTTCATTGGGTAAGTCTCAATTTACAATAAGTCCAAGAGCTCAGTTTGCCATTAAACCAAATTGGAAACAAGATGTTGTTTTTCGTATTTCTGGAGGTCTTTATCATCAACCGCCTTTCTATAGAGAGCTTAGGGATGGAGACGGCATTGTACAGCCCAATACTAAAGCGCAACAATCTTTTCATATTGTTTTAGGAAATGACTATAGTTTTAAATTGTGGGATCGTCCTTTTAAGTTACTTTCTGAAGTATATTACAAGTCTATAACGGATGCTAATATTTACACGATTGATAATGTACGCATACGGTATGCAGCTAATAACAGTGCAGTGGCTTACGCCCAAGGTGTAGATGTGCGTTTGAATGGTGAGTTTGTACCTGGAACCGAATCGTGGATCAGTTTTGGGTATTTAAAAACCGAGGAAAACAGCAATGATAGGGGTTTTATAGCCAGACCCACAGATCAACGCTTAAAGTTTGCGATGCTTTTTCAAGATTACATGCCTAATATTCCAAGTGTAAAATTGTATTTGAATTTAGTCTACAATACAGGATTACCAGGCGGATCACCATCTTATGCAGATCCTTATTTGTATCAAAAACGATTGAATGATTACCGTAGAGTTGATATAGGCTTTTCTAAAGTATTTATTGATAATACCACAAAGAAAAGAAGCTCGGGTTTATTTAAAGATTGTAAAGAATTAGCTCTAGGATTAGAAATTTTTAATCTTTTTAACAATCAAAATGCTATTACAAATACTTGGGTTAGGGACGTATACTCTAAAAATCAATATGCAATACCAAATTACATGACCACACGAGTTTTTAATGTGAAGTTGACTGCTAAGTTGTAAGGTTTTTTTAATACCCAGTTTCATTCTTTTTATTCATTAAATTGTACAAGGTATAAGGTTGCTATTTTTAAAAATGATTACATTTGAGTTTTAATACCATCAGCACATGAAAAAAATACATTTCACTTGTTTAGGAATTGCATTGCTATTTTTAGCAAGTTGTAAAGAGGATTCAGCAACGCCAAAAGTGACTTACGATGCAACTAATAAAGCAAAGTCCATTGTAAAGGCGGACTCAACCCAAATAGAAATAGCTGATTTGCCTTGGCAAATGGAAGGTACGGATTATTTAATTCATCCTATTGCTGATTTGAGTATTCGTGATCGCGGCGTTAAATCGCGTTATGGTTCATCAAGTGTTAATGATTTGAGCTTTACGATTTCCAATTATGGAGAATATGAAATTACAGGTTTTTTACAAAATATTAAATTCCAAAAAATCGATTCAGACTCTATAACCAAATTAACAGACAAACCAGTTTTGATACAAACAGCAACGTATTTGAAAACGGTTGCAGATAGAACCAGAAATCAAATCATGGTGTACACTATGGTTGATATGGATACCAACAAAGATGGTAAATTAGATACTAGCGATATAAAATCCTTGCATTTGAGCACCATAAGCGGGGAGCGTCTTACTAAAATCTCGCCTGACTTTCAGGAATTAATAGATTGGAAACTTCTAGCCTCTCGCAATCGTTTGTATTTTAGAACGGTTGAGGATACCAATAAAAATGGTCAATTTGATAAAAATGATTTGGTTCATTATTATTACACTGATTTGACCAGTAAAGAGTGGAAGATTACTGCTTACGAGCCAGTTTAATTGGTTTTTCTAAATCAAAATATCACTTTATAAATCTGATTTTTCTATCTTAAAATCAAAACCTAGTTATTCAACTAGTTGAATAACTAGGTTTTTTATATAAGGGATTTCGCTTTATATATTTTAACAGAATTATTGTTTTGGCTTGAAATACTCTAGTGATTCTGGTCCAGCGATTATGGCATAAACAACTCCACCTAAAACTGCAAATAGCGTTAAAAGTAAAAACAAAATAAATAAGAAAGTTAAAGTTAATAGTACGCGGCCAATTATGCTTTTTAGAGGTCTCGTGGGATAAAATCCTCTGAAAAACCAAACTAAAATAAAAGGAACACATAGGATGGTCAAACTCGAAATCATTTTAAAGTAGTCCATATTATTTTTAAATAGATATAGTAACGGACTAATTATAATAATGCTAAAGAGAGTGTAAACGCAAACGATATAAGCATTGATAACTACGTGTTCATAATAGTTATTGCCCCATTTTCTAAACGCAAGTTTGGTAGATAATGCAAAGACAGGTATGAGTAATAGCATCAAAATGGAGTTATAACTTTTAAGAGAAGTCATCACATCATTCATGTATTCAGAGCTGAGTGTTTCCTTTGCATAAAGTGTACTCATAATTTTTTCGAAACCAATTATCTTTACAGAGATAAATGTGGAGATACCAGTGAGCACAAATACTAACAATATTGGTTTATAATGATTTACTCTATTGCCGTCAATGAACGAACGGGCTGTTTTTCCTGGATTCTTGATAATGTTTTTTACAGAGTATAAAAAACCTTTGTTAGTATGTAAAAAAGTATATTGAATTTCATCCCAAATATATTTTTCAT
>NZ_MTCA01000375.1:0-1368 GCF_002150205.1 Flavobacterium sp. FPG59
TTTTTGAAGTGTCATTTTTAATTTCTAAAGTTTTCTTTTTCCATTCAAGTAAATTTAGTTTCTCTTTTTCGGTTGCTTTAGTTGAGTCAGTTTTTACATAACGACCTTCTTTGTCATAAATTAATTCACCATATTTGGGCGGAAAGTTTAGCATAATTCTTCTATCAATACAAGTTGAATCAATTAAAGTAGGTAATATTTCTGTCATTACATTTCTTTCGAAATCTACTTCGCTAATCTTCTTTTCGCAACTCGCAAAAAGTATAATTGTTATGATAAATGTGATTTTTTGTAGTTTCGTCATAATATATCTGCCAACGTCCTCGCGCTACACGCGGTTTGGGACTAAATTAAGCCCATTATTTGGATTTGCCAAATATTTCCAAATACAAAACCATTTTTAAATTAAGCCAAATGCCCAAATTGCTTGTAGCGTGTGTTATGCGGGGGTTGTTTCTAGCTGATATTTTCAATTTTTAATCGATTTTCAGCCTATTTTCGGCAGGTACAAAACCCAATTCTTGCCCAAATCTCAGCTAAATTTCATTCCCTTTTTTCGTTTCAATTGCTATAAAATTCTTCTTAATAAACATAGGGATTAATAAAATCAAAACGATTACTAAACAAAAAAACAACGAAAGCCAAATTCTAAATGGATTAAAAATAGGTAACGAAAATAATCCTACCGACAAGATAAAAAATATCCAAGTAAATGTTTTTCTGTTCAATATTGAAGTTAACACGTTTTGAATTAATACGATGATGAAAAAAGCAAGTATAATAAAAGGAAATATAGTTCCTATAACTAGTTTTTGATTTGGCGTTATCGTTAAATAAACTAATGCAAGGAGGAAGGAATAAAATACAGTTTGTATTATACTATTTAAAAATCCAAAAGCTAATATATGTTTCATATTTCAAACACTAAAAAATTATTTTTTGCTTAATCTAAATTGCGTTGTTTTGTCAAAATTCCGATTTTCACACTTCTACTTTTCAGGTTTCAACTTTTCAAGTTTCTGCTGGCAAGTTCTAACTTTCACGCTTCTGCTTTGTATACTTCTTGCGGAACCAAATGTTTATTTTCGGATTGATTATGTCTGCGAATTTCGCACAACTCCCGCATAACGTTCCGGCGCTTGGCGAGGTTGCGAACTTCGGAACCGATTATTTTCTGTTAAAGATAAAATTTCTTGCGAAATGTAAACGTGAATTTACCGCAAAATTCGCAATCTTGCCAAACGCCTGTTATGCGGGGTTTGTTTTGTAGAATTACGATTTTCACACAAAACTTTCACGTTTCTGTTGGTAAATTCCAATTTTTTACGCTTTAGCTTTTCGTTTCGCAGTTTTCAACTTCTAATTTTT
>NZ_MTCA01000165.1:0-6823 GCF_002150205.1 Flavobacterium sp. FPG59
TGGTTACAGATAATGATTTGATTATTAATAATGAGTACAAAAAAAATTTTCATAAGCATCCTTACCAAGTATGTACAAAGTCAGTAATGGACACCACTGACCCTTTGATTAAATTTGACGATGAAGGGGTTTGTAATCATGTTAGATATTATGAAGAATGGGAAAAAAATAGCAAATTAAATACTATAGCAGCTGAGGTAGCTATGGTTGAGATGGTGGAAAAACTAAAAAAAGAAGGTGAAGGGAAAGAGTATGATTGTATTATGGGTTTGAGTGGTGGCGTAGATAGCTCTTATATGGCATGGTTTGTTACAAAAAAGTTAGGACTTAGAGCGTTAGTAGTACATGTCGATACAGGTTGGAATTCAGAATTAGCAGTTAATAATATTCAAAGTATTGTGCAAAAATTGAACCTTGATTTGCATACTCTTGTTATAGATTGGGAAGAAATGCGAGATTTGCAATTGTCTTTTTTTAAATCATCAATAGCAAATTTAGATGTTCCTCAAGACCATTGTTTTATCGCTAGTTTGTATAAAGAAGCTAGAAAGTATGGGATTAAATATATTATGAATGGTAGTAATATGTCAACAGAATCCATTTTACCTAATGCTTGGGGATATTCATCAAGTGATCCTATACATTTGTTAGGAATTCATAAGTTATTTGGGAAAGTCAAACTTAAAACCTATCCTGTTTATACTCTGTTTAATAAGTATATATACTATCCTTATTTTGTTAAAATGAAAACCATTACGCCTCTTGAATGGATTGATTATAATAAAGATGAAGCAAAGCAGTTTCTGATGGATGAATTAGGTTGGAGAGATTATGGCGGAAAACATTATGAATCTAAATTTACAAAATTTTTTCAGGCACATTATTTGCCTACAAAATTTGGCTTCGATAAACGTAAAGCACATTTATCCAGTTTAATTGTTTCAGGTCAAATGACTAGAGACGAAGCTTTGGCAGAGTTAAGAAAGCCATTATATGAACACGTTGAATTAGAAGAAGACATAAGATATTTCTCGAAAAAAATAGGAATAACTTTAGACGAATATAATAGAATAATGGCTTTACCGCCAAAATCCTATACGGACTATCCTAATGGTGTGAAACTTGAAGAACGAATTAGTAAAATAATTAGATTCCTAAGTAAAATGAGAAATATTGTTTTTATGAAAAACAAATAATAATGATAACTATTGTAAACTATGGTTTAGGCAATTTAGGTTCCATACAAAATATGCTTAGAAAAATTGGATCGCCTTCAATAATTACTTCTAATTATAAAGAGATTGAGCAAGCCACAAAACTCATTCTTCCTGGTGTCGGAGCATTTGATAGCGGTATGCAGAAATTAAAAGAATTAGAACTTATTGAATTGTTAAACAAAAAGGTTTTGGTCGAGAAAACACCTATTTTGGGTGTGTGTTTAGGGGTTCAGTTAATGACTAAATGTAGCCAAGAAGGCATTTTACCTGGTCTAGGTTGGTTTGATGCAGAAACCGTAAAATTTGATTTCAAAGGAATATCGGGTAAGTACTCGCTTCCGAATATGGGGTGGCAAGATGTACATCTGCAAAAAGATAGCGCTCTTTGCGAGAATTTGCCTTTGGACTCTAGATTTTATTTTGTGCACAATTTTCATCTGAAAGCCAATAATGAAAAAGATATTAGTTTAACAGCTAACTATGGTTATGAATATGTCGTAGGGCTGGAGCGTAACAATATAGTAGGGGTACAATTTCATCCAGAAAAAAGCCATAAATTCGGAATGAGATTATATCAAAATTTTGTAAATAATTATTAAAATGATGAGGTCAAAACCCAGAGTAATTCCAGTATTACTATTAAAGAACGCTGGATTATACAAAACGGAAAAATTTAAAAACCCGAAATATATTGGAGATCCTATCAATGCTGTAAAAATTTTCAATGATAAAGAGGTAGATGAATTGGCTTTTTTAGACATCACAGCTTCACAGGAAAATAGAGAGCCTAATTTTGAGATGTTAAGAGATATTGCAAGCGAATGCTTTATGCCCTTATCTTATGGTGGCGGTATACGTTCTGTAGATATAATTAGGGAAGTTCTAAATGTGGGAGTAGAAAAAGTTTCTATAAATACTGAAGCAGTGCGCAATCCGGATCTTATTACACAAGCATCTCAGATTTTTGGAAGTTCTACAATTATAGTTTCAATAGATGTAAAGAAGAATTTATTTGGTAAATATCAAGTATATATTAATGATGGACAGGAAAAAACTGGTTTAAACCCTGTTGATTGGGCAAAAGAAGTAGAAAAACGAGGTGCAGGGGAAATCCTGATTAATGCAATGGATAATGACGGGATGATGCAAGGGTACGATTATCATTTAATAAAAACTATTTCAAATTCCGTAGGAATTCCAGTTGTTGCAGCTGGTGGTGCTGGGAGTATTCAGCATTTTGTTAAGGCAGTGAAAGATTCTCATGCTTCAGCGGTTGCTGCTGGAGCTTTTTTTGTATTTCAAGGTAAACATAAGGCAGTTTTAATAACATATCCAGATTATGAAGTTCTTAAAAAGGAATTCAATTACTAAAAACTATTAAATTAAATTTATGTGTGGAATTTCAGGGGTTTTTAGTAAAGAAAATTTAGAAATAACTAAAGATATAATTTCTAAAGTTAATAATGTTGCTAAACATAGAGGGCCAGATGCCGAAAACTATTTTTTTAAAAATAATTTTGCATTTGGGCATCGCAGACTATCTATTATTGATTTATCTAGTGTTTCAGACCAACCGTTTAATATGTTTGGATGCACCATTGTATATAATGGGGAGATCTTTAATTATATTGAAATAAGACAAGAGCTTCTCGGAAAGGGGTATCAATTCCAGACTGAATCGGATACGGAGGTGGTACTTGCCTCCTATAAAGAATGGGGTGTCGAGTGTGTAGACAAATTTAACGGGATGTGGGCTTTTTGCATTTATGACGAAAGCCAAGGAAAATTCTTTTGTAGTAGAGATAGATTTGGAATAAAGCCATTTTATTTTATTGATAACCCGCAATATTTTGCATTTGGGTCAGAAGTAAAACAACTTTTGACCCTTTTGCCAGAGCATAAAGCAAATAAAAAAGTATTGGCTGAGTTCATTGTAGGAAATGAAGATTATCACGAAGAAACTTTTTTTGAGAATATATTTAAACTCTTACCGGGGTATAATTTAGAGTTTGATTTATCAGAAAAGTCTATCAAAAAATGGAAATATTACGAAGTAAAAAGAATAGAAGTCCCAAAAGATTTTGATGGATGTTTGAAAAAATACCGCACTTTATTTGAGAGTTCCATAGAGTTGAGACTTCGATCGGATGTTAAAGTAGGAACCTGTTTAAGCGGCGGACTCGATAGTTCAGCAATTGCTTCCTTAGCCTCTGCTCAATATTTTAAACAGACAAATCAAAAATTTTTATCAATCCATGCAAAATCTTTCGAAAAAGAAACAGATGAGAGTTATTACGCCAATCTGGTTGCCGAAAACGCAGGATTAGATATGTTTACGGTTGAACCGGATAAATTCTCATTTAGTGATGTCCTTGAAAAAGTGATTCAAATCCAAGGAGAACCATTTGGTGGTCCATCAATAGTAATGCAATATTTCGTTTTTGAAGAAGCAGCGAAACAAAAAATTACGGTTATGTTAGATGGACAGGGAGGAGATGAAACGCTTATTGGCTATGACTCCTATTTCAATATGTATCTTTCAACAATACCCATTGTAAGATCGCTTATAAAATATTTTAATCCTAGTAGGAAAAGTCTATTTAGAGTTAACTTAAAATTTGCGTTTTTTTTAAGAAAGTTTAATGGAATCATTAAAAGAAAACTTCACAAAAAAAGATTTTCTTTTTTAAATGAAAGCTATTTTAATCGGATAGATCACACTCTTATTTTTGATGAAGCATTGAAGCATTGTAAAAATGATTTCTTATTTCAAAAATTTGAAATGGAGCATGGAATACAAAAATTATTGAGATATGAGGATAGAAACTCGATGTATCACGGTATCGAATCCAGATTACCATTTCTAGACCACCGATTGGTCGAATATTCGCTGTCATTACCTTTGGCGTTTAAACTGAAGGATAATGAAACCAAGCATATTCTTAGGGAAATGATGGTAGGCAATGTTCCTGATGAGGTAATTTATCGTAAAGATAAGAAGGGATTTGAAGCTCCAAGTAGTTTTTGGAACCAATATATTAGTGAATCATCAAGAAATATTAGTGATTCTAAAATTTTAAAAGATATGATAGTGGGTGATATGCCAAAAAATAAAGCGTTAGAATGGAGATTAGCTAATATTGCAGCATGGGAGAAGGCTTTTAATGTAATAATTTAAAAAATAATGATGTTTAATCAAAAAGGAGTTACGCTAATAGCTAACTCAGTGCATAATACCTCACGTCTATTTAAGATTTCAAAATTTTTAACGGAAAAGGGAAGAATCGGGCAATTGACAGTTATTGGTTTCTGGAACGAAGGATTAGCATTAGAGGAAGACTATACACCGAATGTTCATATTGAGCGCAGAAAATCATTGAAACAAAAACTGCCTAATACAAGGATTGCAATGTTATCTAAATTTCTTACCGCTATAAGTATAGTTCCTTTTTTTACAGGTATATTTTTTTCCTGTTTAAGGAAGAAACCCGAGGTTATTTATTGTCATGATGTAGTAATGTTGCCAATAGCACTATTTGTTAAACTTTTTAATGGGGCAACAATTATTTATATGCCTCATGAACTGGAAACGGAAGAAACGGGGTCAGGTAAAGTAATGAACCTGTTTTTGAAAATTTTCGAGAAAACAGGGATGAAATTTATTAAACATACTACAGTAGTAAGTCCAGGTATACAGCATTGGTATCAAAACAAATATAAAACGGATAAAGTATCTTTAATTAGAAATATACCTGATTTTGATAATCAGAAGCAATCAATTAATAAAAAATTACGACCGAAATTAGGTCTTTCCAGTTCGGATATAGTCTTTATCTACCAAGGACTTATTGAAAATTCAAGAGGTGTTATAGAAGTTGCCACAACATTTTCTATGTTAAAAGACAGGAAGAAACACCTTGTTTTTATGGGCTATGGTCCCGCCACGAATACTATTGTTGATTTTGCGTCAAAATTCGTAAATATTCATTATATACCTGCAGTGGATCCTAAAGATATTTGTGATTATACAAGCGATGCCGACATAGGAGTGCTTTTTATAGCAAATGAAATATCGGTCAGTTATAAATATTCATTGCCCAATAAATATTTCGAATATGTAAAAAGTGGGATTCCGATTTTAATTAGTGATAATTTAATTTCTATAAAAGAAGAAATCAATCATCATAATACAGGTTGGAGCATTGTTCCTACGATAGCGGCTTTACACACGTCTCTTGAAAACATAAATTCAAAGGACATTTGGGAAGTTAAACAAAATGTTAATCTTGCAAACGTGATCTATAATTGGGAGAAAGAGGTAAGCATTCTTTTAAATTTTTAAATAATAATTGAATAGTAGTTTTAAATATATGTGTGGTATTTCTGGATTAATAAACAAGAACAATGAGAGTGTAGACATGCTCGAAATAAAAACAATTACTGATATCATTTCTCACCGTGGTCCTGATGGGGAAGGGTTTTTATTAGAAAATAATTTTGCATTAGGTCATCGTAGATTAGCAATCATTGATGTAAGTACTGTCAGTGATCAACCGATGTGGTATGAAAATAAATATGCAATTGTTTTTAATGGTGAAATATATAATTATTTAGAGATTAAAAAGGAATTAGAGAAATTAGGTTATTTTTTTAAAACAAAATCGGATACAGAAGTTATTTTAATTGCATATGAACACTGGGGAAATGAATGTGTGAAAAAATTCAATGGAATGTGGTCTTTTTGTATTTATGATAAAATCAAAAATATTCTTTTTTGCAGTAGAGATCGTTTTGGTATAAAACCTTTTTAGTATTTTGAGAATAAAGATAATTATGTGTTTGGTTCAGAGATAAAGCAATTATTACCATATACAAATAGAATAGTTAATAAGAAGGTTTTACTTGATTATCTTGTTTTGAGTTTGGAAGAACAATCAGACGAGACATTTTTTGAGGGAATAAAAAGACTTCCTCCCTCTCATAATTTAGTATATGATTTAAAAACACATAAAAGTAATTTTGAACGCTATTATTCATTAGAATATAAACCAGAAATAGGGAGGTTAAATATTGCAGATTCTGTTTTGCTTTGCAAAACGGATTTAATTGATTCGATAAGGTTGCGGTTAAGATCTGATGTAGAAGTGGGGACTTGTTTAAGTGGCGGGTTGGATAGTTCTTCGATAGCTGCTATTGCTGCTAAAGAATTTAAAGTAGGATCTAATTTTAAAGGTATACACGCTAAATCCTCTGAAAAATATACAGATGAAAGTGATTTTGCACAGATGGTTGCTAATAGTGGAAATATTGACATTGTTTACACCGAACCCAGTGAAGATTATTTTAAAAAACATATTGAGAAAGTAACACTGATACAAGAAGAGCCCATTGGAGGACCTTCTGTTTTTATGCAATATGCCGTATTTGAAAAAGCAAAGCAAGAAGGTTGTATTGTAATGTTAGATGGTCAAGGTGGAGATGAGACTTTATTAGGTTATGAAAGGTATTTTCCTTCTTTATTAAATGATGCTTCATTTTTTAGAAAAGGTATTGAAATGTTCAAATATTCTAGAAAGTCCAGATTGTCATTCCTCACAGTATTATTA
>NZ_MTCA01000377.1:0-1345 GCF_002150205.1 Flavobacterium sp. FPG59
GCTTTTAATATTTGGAATAAGTTATTTAGAATCGGTATCCTAAGCTAATTCCGCTTCTTACACCACCCCATGGACCACTCACATTAATCTTTGCACCACGAGCATTCACCTCTGATTTTATATCAGATAATGGAAGTTCAATGTTATCTAGTTCTTTTTTCAACTCTTGCTGTTCAAAAGTTGTTAAGTTTCTATCCGTTATTCCCACAAAATCACCTTTTGAAGTACCATAATGAGGACCTACGATCCACCAATCAAGGATGATATGTTTACCTAAATGAAATTGTGCACCAAGCTGTAATCCAAAGGAATTAGCAGTCAATTCACCGCCCATTGCAAGATTTTGCTTTGTTACTCCTGCAGGTTCACTACTAAAAGTGAAATTTACATTGGTAATATCATACCTTACATTTCTGTAAAATGGAGCTACATAAAAACCTTTTCCGTATCCTTTTCCTAAGTAAAATCTGATCTCTGGAGTAAAAGCTTTGTAACCCAATTCTGCATTTTCAAAAATACCTTGAGTATCTTCGCTATCTGCTGTTAAGTCATTTAATTGTGTTCTAAATGGAACTGCTCCTTTTGGAATAAAACTATACCCTACAACAAGTCCAATGCGCTTAGTAAGACTTCTTTCGTATTGCAACTGATAGTTTCCAAAAATTAAACTGGTTAAACTGATTTTAAAGTTGTTCTTTTTTGGAGAATCTACATCATCACTGATAGTGATACGTTCTTTACTATCAATTTCTCCAGGAGATTGTGCAACAGCAATACTAATGTTAAACAGCACAGCTGCAAGGATAAGTAATTTACATTTCATAATGAGTTTATTAAAATATTTGAATATTGATTTCAAAAATAATAAAAATTATCCCATGTAGCATTTTTCTTCAAATGGATTTCCATCCTCATCAATCGATATTAAAATCTTTTTAGCTTTTGATGAAACTTGCGTAATGTAAATCCATACAAAAGACCATAACCCTAAAGTTGCACAAAAAATTGCAAAATTATAGATGTGGTTTACTTTCTTTTTCTTTTTCAATAATACCGCATAAGGAAGTTTATCATTGCGTTCTACGACTACAAATCCTTCTTTCGTTTTTCCTTTCAAAAGATTAGAAAATTTAACCAAGTTAGCATTTGAACTTTCTGCTTGTGACGTTGTATGTATCATTTAAATGAGTCCTTTTGTACTTTATATTATTTTATAATGCACAACAAAATTACCATCTTAATCACACACCAACAATACCCACTTTTAGTGATATTTCAATTATTTACAATGAAAAATTCAAACTTGGAATATAAGAGAATTTAAATACAAGAAATAGACTAATAT
>NZ_MTCA01000082.1:0-12298 GCF_002150205.1 Flavobacterium sp. FPG59
ATATTAAACTAAAAAAATTGAAAAATATTTTAAACAATTCCTATTTACCATCAAAATGAATTATCAAGACACTATAAACTGGATGTTTAATCAACTCCCAATGTACCAACTTCAAGGAGCACAGGCTTACAAGAAAGATTTAACTAATGCTCATAAGCTTGCTGCACACCTTAATCATCCAGAGAAGCAGTTAAAATGCATACATGTGGCAGGAACCAATGGCAAAGGATCAACATCTCACATGCTAGCATCGGTTTTACAAGAAGCTGGATATAAAGTAGGTTTGTACACTTCGCCACATTTAAAAGATTTTAGAGAACGTATTAAAATAAACGGGATCGAAATATCTGAAAAATTTGTTGAAGATTTCATAACGGAGCATCAGCTTTTTTTTGAAGCAAATGACATGAGTTTTTTCGAAATGACCGTAGGATTAGCGTTTGATTATTTTGCTACTTCAAAAGTTGACATTGCTATTATTGAGGTAGGAATGGGCGGAAGACTAGATGCAACTAATATCATAACCCCATTAGTTTCGGTGGTGACCAATATAGGACTGGATCACACCCAGTTTTTAGGCAATACACTTGATGCAATTGCTTTTGAGAAAGCAGGAATTATCAAACCCAATGTTCCCGTGATTATTGGAGAATACACCTCTGAAACAAAACCTGTTTTTATAAGCAAAGCCAAAGAAGGCAATTCAGTGATTTATTTTGCTTCTGATTTAATTACAGAAAACTATCCTTCGGACCTGATTGGCGATTATCAAATACACAATAAAAAGACGGTGTTACAAACTATACAGGTTTTGAATAAGCAAACTGAATTTGAAATCACCTCTCAAAATACGCAAGTTGGTTTGTTACACGTGGTAAAAAACACAGGACTTCAAGGCAGGTGGCAGCAAATACATACGGCTCCAAAAGTAATTTGCGATACTGCACATAATAAAAACGGGCTTGAAATCGTATTAAAGCAAATTCAAAAAGAAAAATTTGACACATTACACTTTGTTTTAGGAGTCGTAAATGATAAAGATCTACAAGAAATCTTGCCTTTGTTTCCAAAAAATGCAAAATATTATTTTTGTAAGCCCAATATTCCTCGTGGACTAGACGCTTCAATCTTACAACAAAAAGCCGCTTTATTTGCACTTCAAGGCGAAGTATACAATTCTGTTTCAGAAGCTTATCAAATAGCATTGCGAAATGCAGTAGAGACCGACTTCATTTACTTAGGTGGGAGTACCTTTGTAGTTGCAGAAATTTTGTAATTTTTTTTTGTTTTTTAGTTGCATATCCAAAAAACAGTCTTATATTTGCACTCGCAATAAGGAAATGAAAATTATCGAATTGCACTAGGGCGATTAGCTCAGCTGGTTCAGAGCACCTCGTTTACACCGAGGGGGTCGGGGGTTCGAACCCCTCATCGCCCACTGTGAGGGATTACCGAAAGGTTTTCCCTCTTTTTTTTGTATATAAGACATCCCTTTTCCTCCATTTTACTGGCATTATGAGAAAATATTTCTAAAATTGTAGGTGTTCGATATATACCCTCTTGGTAGTATAAGTTACCATTGAACACCATGTTTACAAACTCACGCTTTTGTAAAGTATCTGACCTCGTGTAGGCATGTTTAATATCACCCAATATATCCAGATTACGGTCTAAAATCTTGAAGGCCTTTCCTTGATTTGGGCTAAGCCTTTCTATTGCTGCCTTAAGGGTCAATATATGGTCACTGTAGGTTGAATACCATCTTTCGTAGGTATCCTTGTTTATCTCGTCCCTAAACCATTTTTCTTCTACTGCATTTAATAGCTGCAGTATTTCCTCCAGCTCATGTTTTTTGTCTGCTACTTTTTTCTTGTTTGCCTTTACTTCCTGTTCAATTGAGGCGTAACTGCCATCTCTTATCTCTTTAATCTTCCTTTCGGGAACGCTCATGAGATCGCAGACGTTTAAGAATTGCTCATGTGCTTTGATAGCACTAATGTTGTTATGCTTTGAATGCTTGCATTTATAATAGTAGAAGTATTTTCCAGATTTACCACGAGAAGGCGCACCAGTAAGCGGAGTTCCACAATGGCATTTTACAACGCCCCGTAGCGGTATTTCATCATCGATAACTACCTTTACTTTATCAACTTTCTTCATTTTAGACTGCACCATTGTCCATGTTGTCTTATCAACTATTGGCTCATGAATGGCTGGAAAAAGACCTCCCGGCAGATCTTTGAACGGTTCAACCCTTACAAGCCCTGCATAAACAGGATTTGCAAGCACACGATCAATAGCCATGTTGCCTTTCCTGTCAAAACCTGATTGATAAGCTATTTCTTTGATTTTATATAACGGCACATCACGCAGATACATATCATAAATTGTTTTGACAATTTTAGCTTCTATCTCATTTACTTCAAGGTGCCGCTGTTTTCCTTCTCCAACCTTGCTGTAGCCGAAAGGTTTTTCTCTAGTAAGGAAACGACCTTCTTTTGCACGAGCTGTATAGAGTCCGCCACGCACTTTTATACTCCTGTTGATATTGTCTTCTTCAGCTAGCAACAATTGTAAGCCTGCTCGGAAAAAGCTTCCCGGTGTATCATAATCAAAAACGATCCCTTCGGTCACGCTGATAATCTGAATACTGTATTTTTTTTGGAATTGTTTGACCAAACTCATAGCTTCACCAGCATCCCTGCTAAAGCGGTCAAGCTGGTCTACAAGAAGGTAGTCCACCGATTTATAATGCTTGGCAATGAATGCCTGTAATTTTATAAAATCTGGACGGTCAAAAGTCTTGGCACTTTTACCTCTGTCAATGAACGAATCCACCAACTGTATATTATTATATTGCAGGTATTGATCGGTATACAATTCCTGTCTTTCAATCGAGCCATTGCTTTGCCCTAATTGACTAAATCTTAAATATCTAATCGCCCTCTTCATATAATTCTTTCAATGTTAATGACACAATAATTTCAATCATTAAATTTACGAATTTTTGTTCATTTTCCCGCTCTATATCTTCATAATTTTTTAAGATATATTCTTCTACATCAGTCTGTTTGATAAATTTCTGTTTCATTTTTGTACCTCCTTTTACTTTTGGTAAAACAATAATTTTTAATCTGCATATGAATTTAATACCATAGATGGCTTAAGAGTAAATACAGTCTCACCGAGGAACTCTTTGGCTGCATTAGTCTCAAAGCAATATTAGGAACAGTTATAAAAAAAACAAAGACAATCCCTCCTTATTGTCGGGACAGTCTTTGTTTTTAAAAAGAGTTGGTACAGCCAATTTGATGAATCACTCCTTTGTCGTGAATCAACAAAAAGGCTGGCGATTAAAATTGATAGTAGGCACTATCTTTTTTTGCGTCTGGCTTTCTTTTTCATTTGGTTGGCAAATAATACTTCATCATAGTCTTCTGCTTTTCCATTGGATAACAACCCTCCAAAGACTTCAATAAGGCTGCTTTCTTCGGGGCTATTGGACAGATCTTCCTTGGCCAAAAAGCCAGACAGATTGTTTGGTTCTTTGATCTCTTGATTTATAGTGGCTTTGGCCTTTGAATTAACATTTCTCTGCACAGACTGCTCCATTTTATTGCCGTTATTCCACCAGTCATTAAATACATTTGCCGAAAGGTTTCTTCCTAATTGTGATCCGTTCCACACACAGTGGGCTTTGTGGTCAATAAAAGTGATGCCGTAAATACGTCCTTCAGCATTTCGGCGTACCACCACATTGATACCCTGTTCCAAGAGTTTTTTATTAAACTCCAATTCGTTTGATGCAGTCTGCATTACTGATTCGATCCTGCCTTTAACTGATCCCTTAGCAGGATGCTCTCTGAGTTTTATCTTGTTCTGCTCATAATGGGATTGCAGTTGTGCATAACCCGCACTTTTTCCAAACAGAGAAGCCTTAAAAGGATTGCTTACTTTTTCTCCCTGCTTGTTGAGTGCAAAATATACCAATCCTTGTTTTGGGATTCCATTATATTCGCCCTTGACTTCTTCAGCGATAATGTTTAAAAGGGAAAGCAGAGCATTATATGCCCCGAAAGTTTGGAACTGGTAATTTTTGGGTAAATGGCGAAGTACTGATGCCATCTGGCTTTTTATATCGCCTGCCATATAGTCAACAGGCTTGAATATTTGATTCTTCGAATCTTGCTTTTTTTCCACAGCGGATATAAGGCTGTACTGTTTTTCCAATGTCCTGCATACAGCCATCGAACGCCTTTTTTCAAATTTATCGGATATTTTCCTGCCGTCTTCATCCACGCAGACCGACACGATATGGATGTGGGTGCGCTCAATATCGGTATGCTTGAATACTACAAAAGGCTGATTTTCGTAACCCATCTGCTTCATGTAGTCTTGCGCCATATTTTCAAAATCAGTATCACTTACTTTATCTTTCGGATCAGGATTCAGCGAAATATGAAGTATAGGTTTTTCCGTTCTTCGATTGGTCAGCAGATATAATTCAAAAGAACGGGACAGCTGTTGTATGGAATAACTGCCGTCGGGAACTTCGATAATCTTCTGTGTAAACAAAACCTGCGCATTTTCTTTTTCAACCTTTTGATAGTTATAGGTTAATGCGCCATACAAATTACTGCCTCTTGCGATTTTCGCTATCATGTCAAGACTTTTTTTTAAGGTGCTTTTCTTCAAATTCCGCTGTAAGCTTTATTATCTTTTGGCATAACACAGCTAATTCTGCTGTCTCTTTTTCCAGTTTGTAGAGATATGCCGAGGCTTTCTTTTCGGAAAAATTGCGGTACAGAATTTTTACTACCTGATTATAATTTACCCCGACAGCCCTGAACTGTCCAAATAAGGCAGTCAGGCGCACATAATATTCAATTGCTGTTTTGTCAACTTTTATCGTTGTGATGCCTTTTTGGAAAATACATGCCGTAATAAAGTGCGCCATTATATTCATACCCGATGTTTCAAAAAGAGTCAAAAAATGGGCATTCTCTTCAGCGGTAAGACTGATCGAATAGCGGTGAACGGCGGGATCTTTTTTGGGATGCCTGCCTCCTTTGTGCGGGTTCTTTTTTTCTTCACTTTCCATGATTTTTATTACTCGTATTATCTAAAAACCAATATATTTTATTATCAGCATTGACACTCAAATGTGGAAGCATTTGGAAGTATTAGGCTTTTTATTTCTTAAAGAAAAGGACGCATTTACACAGGTAAACTATTGCATAAGTCACTGGAAATCATTAAATTTAAAGTATGAAAAAGACAAAAAAAGACAAAGAAATCCCCAATCTTCACCCTAAATTCTTCTGGGATTTTAGATTTGATAAGATTGATTGGGACGGGGGATATAAAATGGTAATTGCTCGTATTATAGAGCGTGGAGGTCAGGATCAAATTGACGAAATCGTCCGTTTCTATGGTCGTGAAAAAGTGATTACGGCTGTCCGTGATGAGATTTATTTTCTGCCCAACTATGCCATTGAAGATGCCCTTAAATTCTTTCCCGAACTCAAAAAGGAAGAGATGTACTGCTATCTGAACCGCAAGGACAAACCCTATGACTGGATTTAGTGAATATCTAAATCCCTAAACGGTTTTTTCTTGGTTGATTTAATTCCTCGTCTTTACTCTGCTGGGTCTTAATGCCAATATTAAGTGGCTGGTTTGTACGCTGTCTCAATGATTCTTTTTCGCTTGGAGTTAAATTGTCCCTGTTATTATTGTTTACATAACGAAAAACCGTTTTTACAGACCCCATTATATCCAAAGGCTTTTCAGGCTTCTGTGCAGGCTTCTTTTCACTTTCCTCAATTTTAATAGCCAGCAGTTTATCTAACAGTCTGCCCAGTCCTGTTTTTGTTGGGTTTTTAAACTGTCTAAGGAAATTCGAGAAGAAATTAGTTAAAATGTTTCCGCCCCTGTCTACCTGCATAAATGGAATTTTATTCTTATTTTTAATTTCCCTCTTTTTTTCCTCTTCAGGTTTTAGAGTTAAAAGTGGGTTTTTCTTTTTTTTCTGCTCTTTATTTTTGTGCTTATCTTTTTTCATAATTTTGATTTTACGGCAAAAGGTAATTATCAAACTTTTAAATTCTTCATTCAGGCACTTTAAGTCTTTGATTGGCAGAAAATGTCAGACTTTGGACGGGTTGGACTTAATATTTTACTCAAAGAAATAATAAAAAGAAAACTAAGGAAGGACGTGCTGGATCAGCCTGTCCAAAAGACTACGGCATAATGTTTTGCTCGTTCCTCACAAACCACCCTTCGGGACTTATTCCGTTTCCTTTTGGTCTGTCTGCATCCCGTCCTGTAAAATTGCTTTCTTTTTCTTTTTTCCGTTTTTCTGTTTTCTTTGGAAAATATTTTTTTTTCTTCTCATTGGTTAGGTTTAACCAGACCGCCAGATAACGTGCCTGCATACATGAACACTTGCATACTTGCATACTTGACTGCTTGAAGACCAGCAGGCAGACATAAAGACCTTCTTACATGAATACGTGACTACATGAATACGTGATTAACTGCACACTTGAATATTTGAATGCAGGAATACTTGAATGCAGGAATACTTGATTACCTGCCTGCATAAATAAAAAGCTCTATAAGTTAATAGTTCCGTCGATATTCTGTCATACCCTATATTCAGACTGTACTGTGCAGGTCTGCATGCCCTGGCTTATATCTAAAATCACTTACATCCATTAAAACAAAAAAAAGGGCATCAAGCCCTTTCAATTAAAACCATCGGTAAGAATATTTTCGAGAGAAAATAGCAAGTTGTGTTTTGAGATGCTTGAAATGAATTCAGCATCTCAAAACCACTTGCCCTGCTGGGGGCTGAAAAACGTCTCCAAAGTCGCCGTTTTATTAAAATTACAATTGGAAACAGGTTAATTAAAATCACTCTTATTTTTTTCATTTAAATATTTTATGTAAAGCATATCCAGTAATTCTGCTTCTTCCAACGGGATCAGCATTTCTATTATTCTTAAAAGACTTCCAACATATCTTTCAGTATTTATAGTACTCTCAGTACTGACTTCAATTCCGTCTAAGGCAAATTTTGCTGTTTTAAGTAAATCCATTATCATACAAAACAGGTCTCTATATCCTTGCACATTTATTTCAATAATGTGGATATCATTTCTTGTTTCTAATGTTGGTTTTAGCAGTACAAAATAATGCTCTGGGTTCTCTATGAACTCATTTAATTTGATTTTATCTTTTTCCATAATCTTTATTTTAAATCGATTAATTATTTAAATAGTGGACTTTTTGAAGTTTCATCATGTCGTGTTTTTGAAGTTTTTATCTGAACTGTTGAAATAAGTATAAACCGATTCTAAAAATAGCCTCACCAGCGCAAACCATGTCATCAAGTCAATATGCTCATTCAGTTCAGGATCGCTTTCCGGTTCTATTGCGCTTTCTGAATCAAAATTTAAGTTTTGTATTCTCTGCTGAAACTTTTGGTAGTAGTCTGTTCCAACCAGCGATATAACAACATAGAGCAGTTCATGTACAAACTGGGAACAGGTAATGGATTTTAAAATATACTTGAGACTGTCAAAATGTTTATCATTTGGATTTGGATTCTCTTTTAGTTCATAACAAAAATGCAGCAGTAATTGCAGGCAAGACAGCAGTCCTGCTGTCTTGACGTCCTGTATCTCCGCATCAATGATTTCAAGATCATCTGAAAGCAATTCTTCCAAATCGTATTCCTGCAAAAGGTCGGGATATCGGTCAAGCAATAAATCGAGTTTGGGATTTTTCAATTTACCCAGAAGTTCAGAAATTCCGCTTTCGAGATTCTTTTTTGAATTCTGCAAAAGCATATGCAGTACTGTCTTTGCCTGTTCTGTTGATTTTACAAGTGTTTTTTCTTTCTTAAAATTTTTATTGTTTTTCATTTCTAAAAAATTGTCGTTATTACAGTTGAGACTGTGCGGATATTGTATTCTGTTACCGTATTATTATTCTTAAGACCGTTCTTTATTTTTGATCTTTTCAATCCCTCTTTCACGCATAAGCTGGCTTGCATCCAGCATTTTGATTAAATAGATGTAGGGTGTGATCAAGTCATAATCAAATTCTTCTGTGCATCGAGACAGTGACAGGTGTATAACTTCAAATAGGAAAAATTCGAATTCATCGATGGTTTTCTCTGCAAATGCTCTTTGAAATACAAGGAAAGGATTCTCATACTCTTCTTTTGTCAGGGAAGCCAGATGAAGTTTTGACTTACAGCCAAATAGTTTCTTGACTTTCCATTTTTTATTTTTGTACTGCAGGAGAAAACAAACTTTAAGAAAAGAGCGCAGAGCAGTATAGAAAACAATTACCTGTCCGGGATAATCTTTTTTATACACTTTCTTTTTATGGACATATAAAAATGCTTCGCACAGTATCTCTTTATAGCAATCAAGATGGGCAAAGTCAAAAAAAGCCTCCAGCACTTGAGAAGAACTTTTAATCTCATGACCTGCCCAAAAAATAGATTCAAAGGATATTCTATTCTTTTTCATAATTTATATAGGTTCTTTATCGGTTTTCTCGGGTTTATTTTCAACTTCATTTTGTCGGTTTATTTCATTTTGTATCAAAATTTCCGCTTGATTTTTAAAATTTTTACATCTTTCTTCCACTACCTGATAATATAAATAATCAACATCGTTAGCCTTGCTAAAACGCAACGTGTTGGGCTGTTGCTTAAGAAGTTTAAATATGGATTTGTCTTCCCGGGTTTGTCTGGGAAAAAAGTCTGCAGTTATGGTAGTAAAGTATTCGCAGAGATTAAATAAATACTCCAATGCAAAATGATTAGGAGTGTAGCCTATAAAGACACGGATCAAAGACAAACAGATTTGCTCCACTATTTGATGAAGAGCGGACATTTTTACTTCATCCGAACTAGAAGCATCATCATCATTATATACCCAGCCCCAGATTGTAGCAATATTATTCTTCCTCCATGCTATATAATGCGATGTGGATTTTAAATTTCTTTTTGGAGTTTCGCTAATACTTAAATAAGGAGGCTTGTTAATATCTTGAAATAACAGCTCTGCATTCTGCATGATCTGCCAAAAGAAAAACTGCTGGTCTTGACAAAGGTCTTTAAGACTCTGTACGTGGTGTATAAGAACAGTAGCGGTCAAAGAACCCTGCGTCTTTGTTTTTATCTTGTCACTTATGTCACTGCCCGCATTTTCTTTGATTTCATGTACAAAGACTAAAAGGTATAAATGACAATGTTCTTTTTGCAGTTCTTTATCAGGATAAATTTTCCTGCTCGAACTATAAGCTGTTTCCTGCCTGCCAAAACAATAAATGGCAGATGTTTTAATGTGGTCTGTAATTACTTCCTTCAACACTTTTTGCTGTGAAAATTCAATTGCATTCATAATTTTACTTTTTTAGTTAATAATTATCCGAAAAATTGTATTTTTGTTTAAATACATAGCAAGTAAGCAATAGATTGTACCGTACCGAACTAACGGGAATTGTATCTCACAAAAGCGGGCTTGTTTTTTACCATAGCCTTTTTTTTAAAAGAATTTTAAATACCTTTGAGTTATGAATACAGCAACAAAACCAAAACATATTGGCAGGAATATCAGCCGAATTAGAGAGCTTAGAGGTATGAAACAAGAAGCATTGGCTAACGCTATTGGTATAAGCCAGCAATCCGTTTCTAATATTGAAGGAAGTGAAACTGTTGAAGAAGAAAAATTAAAAGCAATTGCTGAAGTTTTGGGAGTAACAACTGAAGCAATTAAAAACTTCTCTGACGAAGCAGTTTTAAATATTATTGGAAATACTTATCATGTAGATAATTCTTCAGCTGTAAATTATGGTTGCACTTTTAATCCATTAGATAAATTGGTAGAAGCTTATGAGGAAAACAAGAAGCTTTATGAACGCTTAGTACAAGCCGAAAAAGATAAAGTTGAGTATTTGGAAAAATTACTAAAAGGAAAATAAGCTATATAGAAAACAAAATAATTCCAAAAATGAGACTTGATAGGTCTCATTTTTTATTTAAGAATATTTTGTTTTATGGGAAATATTAATAACAAACAACAAGATGGACAAAAACTATTAAACTCCGTGTAAAAAAGGAATTGACAACAGTGAGAGCGGACGGAGTTTTCTTGAAAAAGTTATGATAAGTAGTTAGTTTAAAAATTCTCTCCAAAATAAAGGCAATAAGTTTGAGCGGTAATGTCTTGATGATAAATACCCTAAATAATAGAAATATTGTGAGAAGATTGAGAACTCTTTTTCTTCACAAAATAATGTCTTTTCTTCAAGCATTTCCTTTTTATATTTTTCAACGTTATCATATAATTCAATCGAGCATTTTGCATGTCCACTTTTTCTACTCATATTGGTGGTATATAAAAAGTCTTCTGATGTGGATTCAGGAAACCAAATCTGCAAATCAATTTCTGGATAATTTTCAGAGATCATTTTTTTTACTAAATCATAAAGACCTGGTTCATCTAAAATTACAGCCCATTCGGCTAATAATGGAAGTAACATAGAGGAATGTGGCTCCGAAATACTATTGCCTAAATGTATGTTTGCGAGTTCTTCGTAATCAGTTCTAAATAGAGGTATAAAACTTTTTAATTTGAAAGAGTCATTTAAGCCTACAATCATATCAGCAATCCATTTTTTTGCAAATTCAAATTCATTTGCTTTGTGTAGAACAATTAGCGTTAAGGAGATTTCAATCAAATGTTCATCGTATTCTGGATATTTTGAGGGAGGGTTATTAATAATTATGGATTTTAGCCCATTAACATATTCATTTGCATTTGAATAACAAATATTAGTATAACTTTTATCATCTGAAACCAAATGCATTTGACCCTCAGCTATTTCGCTTAAAGCTATGGAACTTAAGATACCTATTTGTTCCCAAATAGTTAAGGAATATTCTAATTGATTCTTGGAATATTTGAATAAACTGTGCTTAACATACAGATGTTCTCTGATTTTTAGAAAATATTCACGACCAATAGTGATTTTTAAACTATGGATATTATAAAACTCGTCTAAGACATAATTATTCTTTAATAAATCATTTTCCCGTATCCAATTCCATGTTAACAATAGAGTTCGCTCTGAAGCTATAATGGATTGTTTTAAATTCTGGGCATCCTTTGACCATTTATGGATTACGCTGAAACATACCCGAACAATTCTTAATATTTTGAGAATTTCTTTTTTCTTAGCAGTTTTGCTTTCAAATAGCTTTTCTAACAATAAGTAATAATGACTACAATCGTAATCTTCTAAATCAATGAAAGCAAGGGTTTTGCGTAGTAATGTTTTAAAATCATTTGGAAATATCTGTTCAGGTAACAAGTATTTGTCAATATCGGATGCTATTTGGTCAATACCCCAAAAATCAAACTCAATTTTATTAGGTTGGGAATTTTCATCTCGATAACTATTCCAATTAAATTGTACTGTTTGCTCCAGAACACCATTCGTAGCCACAATGATTTTTTTTGGTAATGCATTTTGACTTTTCGTAAGTACTTTTGGAATGTAAAAATCTAAAATCTCGTTTAGAGTCGGCCTTATAGAAGTTGGGTTAGTGTCCCAGATATTTCTGGTAATATTACCCTGTTTGACTGCAAATAAAAATACCTTTTTAATTCCATCCTCATCAATACCAATAGCCGAAATATCCACTCCAAATTGTCTTCCTCTTTGAGGCTTGGAAATAGGGATTATATTCATACTAAAGAGAAGATCCGAAATTAACGAATCTAATTCACCATCTTCCTTTAGTAATTCCAAATATTCTTTTAAAACGAATTTCATATTTCTCTTGTATAATTTCGATAAATTGCCCTGATTTTTTCTTGTCCAATAGCATCTATAAATTCTCCTCTAGGAAGTTCTGCACTGGATTGAATCCGAGACATTTCTGTTTTTTCCGTATATATGCCTTCATGTTTAGAAAACATCCCTTTTCCTGTCCTGAGCTGAATGTTTTTACACATATTTAAAAAAGAATGTTTATCATCAGTGGTTTCCTTTAGTTTTATTTGGAACTCCTTTTGATGAATGCCATTATAAATTTTAAGCCTTTTGTCTGATGGATTGAATTCATTTATGAATTCCAGCTGATTAATTTTTTCAAAATATTCTTTGTTAATTTCTATTATTTCGTTGACTACTTTTTGGACTTTTCTAGAAGATTTTTTTTTCTCTTCTTCAAGATATTCAATTGTTGAAGGATAATTGAATACTATAT
>NZ_MTCA01000116.1:0-9028 GCF_002150205.1 Flavobacterium sp. FPG59
TGTAAAAAGAGGGTAAGAACTATTAAAAACCTCCACAAAATTTTGGTAACTACCTGAACTAAATCCTAATTTTTTCAATTTTGAAAACTTTTCACCCCAAAGAGAAAAAATTCTTTTTTCACCTCCTGTTATCCTTATTTTACTAATTCCAGATAGAAATTCGAAAAGAAAACCTTGAATATCTCCTTGGTATTTTGACACCTCTCTATCGTACTTGAGTTTAAACCAGCCCATCAAAACCATAAAAGAAATAGCTATTAAAGCAAGCGTAACTCCAACCCATGCTAAACTAGAATCATAATAAAAAAGAAGTAATAAATTTACAAAAGAGAATACCCCACTAAGTACAACTGTCATCAATGTATTAGATAAAATTTGTCTTATTGAATTAATACTTAAAACTCTATTTGTAAGATCACCCGCTGTATATTTTTTATAAAAAGTTACAGGTAAGCGAAGGATATAATCCATCACTCCTACTTGAAGGTTAACGCTTGATTTTGACTCTAACCTCATTTGCAAAACTCCTTGCGCAAGTTGTAGTCCAGCTGATACAAAACCGATAATTATCATGATCATGAAAATTTCTAAATGTATAGATTTATCTGCAGTGGGTATTACATCATCATATATCATTCCTGATAAAATAGGAATTAATAAACCTATTAGACTTACAAGTAAAGAAGCAACTAGTAATAGTCTGGCATCTTTTTTTACGCCATTCATGGCAAAATTTAATACTTTTTTTATGGAATCCATTTTTACATCAAATCCAGAAAAAAACATATACCCAATAGGTTCTAAAGTGTCGGCTATTTCATTATTAACTATAGTTTCGGTACCCTTAGAAAAGTTTTTAATTAAATAAGTGGTAGAATTTTTCTGAATGAGAGCTACAGGTTCATTTGTTTCTTTTACAAATGCTAACAAATGTCCATTTTCATCTTTCCACCACACATCTCGTAAAATAATTTTTCGTATTCTTACTTTAGAGCTCTGAGCAATTGCATACAAATAATTATTTGTATTGTAATTATCCGCCTCAAAATATTTGGGCTCTTCAAATTTAAAACCTGTTTGTTCTCCAATTAATTGGCATGTCAAAAAAAGTATATTTTGCTTTTTTGCTTTATCTTTCTTGGAGTGATGTAACTCTTTTTTAGAACCAGTAACTATCGATTTTATTTTCTCTAAAGTGCTTTTTAATTCCTCTTCTTGATAAATTAATTTATCATTAAGAATATCACTTTCTGATAAACTACTGATCTCTATATTCTTGCAAAGTTGATTGTAAAAATGACCTTGTAGTTTTTCTAAAGAAATTAAAAAATTAATTTCATCCTCTAAAACTTCTCTAGTACTCATAGATTTCAACTCAGAACTTTCAGACATGGACTTAACCCATAACTTATTACAAACAGGAATAGGAAATTTAAGTCCATCATTATAATTAATGGTCTCATGATCTGAAAAAATGGAAAGCTCTCCATCAATTAAACTTATCCAGTTTATTCCATGAGAAGGGTATGCAATTGTATTTTGATTTAAAACAAAGTAATTATAACTATCAATCGTTTTGTAAGTTTTTGGAGTATTACTTAAATTGATTTTAAATGAAGTTTTTAGTATCCATTTATCAATCATACTAGCTAGAAAAAAATGATCAATAGCAATAAGTTTATGTTTATCTATTGATAATAAAGTTGCTTCGTTTGAAAAAACAATTAAACGAGTATCATTTTTACAGTCAGTTGAAAGTAAACTAAATAATAAGTCTCCTTTTTTAGCGGAGTATAAATATTTTAACGCACATAAATAATCTCCTTTTTCATCAACTCTTACATAAAACACATTTACCTCACCAGAAACTACCATCCAAAGTTTATCTGTGTCATTTAGTATCAATGGTTCTTCAACTCCTATATATATTTTTTCTTTCGTTGACATATCTTAATTTTTATTTTGTTTCAATCAATTTAGAATAAACACCATTTAATTTTAATAATTCTTTATGAGAGCCTCGTTCTACGATTTTACCAAACTCCATTACAATTATCTCATCACAGTCCATTATAGTGCTTAATCTATGGGCAACAATTAAACAAGTACATCCTCTTTTCTTAATATTATCCATCACAATTTTCTCTGTGGTTGAATCTAAGGCGCTGGTAGCTTCATCCATAATTAAAATTGAAGGATTGCAAACTAGAGCTCTAGCAATTTCAATTCGTTGACGTTGTCCACCGCTAAAATTTGATCCACCCTCTAAAACAGAGCTATCGTAACCCTCATTTCTAGCCGCGATAACATCATGAATATCAGCATCTTTTGCGGAATTTATAATGTTTTTTTCTGGGATCATCACGTCCCAAAAAGAAATATTCTCTTTAATTGTGCCATTAAACACTAAAACTTCCTGATCAATTACTGCTAATGATTCTGTAATGACATGTCTAGGAATATCTTTTCTATTTTTATTGTCTAACAATACGTCACCATCCCATGGATCATAAAGTCCTGATGCTATTCTTGCCACAGTAGACTTTCCACTTCCAGAACCTCCTACTAGTGCTACTCTACTTCCTGGTCTTAACTTTAAATTAAAATTCTCAATTAGCGCTGGCATTGTAGGACTATATCCAAAAGTCACATTCTTCATTTCAAAATATCCAATTAATTTGTTATTAATGGATTCCTTATTGGGCTGCTGGATATTTTTATCTTCGTTTTTTATAAATTGTTTGTCAATTTCATAGTTCATTACATCATCAATACGCGCCATATCGCTTTCTGTTTCGTGCAACATAGCTCCTACTGATACTAATTGATTTACTGGAGTAATAAAATTGTTCATTAAATAGGTAAAGGCTACTAGAGCTCCTAATGTCATCTCTCCTTCCATTATCCTCAAAGCCCCTAAACCTAAAATTAAAGTATTTGTTAAAGATGAAATTAGGTTTGGGAGTATATTAAGTCTTATAGTCAACCACCCAAATTCTTGTTGAGCATTCATTACTTTAGCCAAATAACCAATCCAATTCGTGAAAAAATCATTTTCTCTACCAGAAGATTTTAATGTTTCAATCATGCTAATTCCAGAAGTAGTAGTTCCTAATAACTTTCCCGTTTCATTGCTCAATCTTCGGCTTCCGTCTTTTCTAGCAGTCGAAACATATTTTAAGGCAACCACATTTAACAGTGCCATAAAAACACCTATTAAAGTCAGGGTAACATCATAGGAAAACATTAAAATTGCATAAAAAATTACAACAATAACATTTAAAGCCGCATTTGCTAAATCACCACTTAAAAGTTTTGCAACTTTGTCATTCAATGAAACTCTATTACCTATTTCACCACTATATCTCTGAGTAAAAAAAGCAATAGGTAAATGAAAAACATGCCAAAGAAATTTACTAGATGTTACTAATGCAAGTTTTGTTTCTAATTTGAGTAAAAAATATTGCTGCAGATAGACTAGAGATGCATTAACAATAAGAAGACCACCCATAATTAATAAAAGCGGCATTACAAAACCTGAAAAATTATTCACTAGATACTTATCTATAAATATTTTAAGGAATGATGGAATTACTAAACCAGGAATTACTAAAAACAAGCTTGCAATAATAATGTAGGTTATACTCAATTTAGAATTTGTAATTCTTGAAATTAACGATGCAAATAATCCTTTTTTCTCATTTCCTTTTTCAAAATCTTTTGATGGACTAAAGGTTAAAACAACTCCTGTGTAAGAATCATCAAATTCTTTGTGAGTTACAAAATACCTACCTTGAGCTGGATCACTAAGATAAACTCTTTTTTTTGTAAAACCCTCAAGTACCAAAAAGTGATTGAAATTCCAAAAAATAATGGCTGGAGCTTCTATTTGCATTAACTTTTCAATAGACTTAGCGTATCCTTTTGCCTCTAACCCAAACTCTTTAGCCGCTTTTAGAATATTTGTAGCCTTTAATCCATCTCGTGATACCCCACAAGCTATTCTCAATTTTTCTAATGGTACAAATTTTCCAAAATGTCCTAAAATAATACTTAAAGCAGCAGCACCACATTCAACGCTTTCCATCTGCAGAACAGTAGGTACTTTGACAGGTCTATTTTGTTTTTTTAAAAGTAAGTTTATGATATTTTTCATTTTGATGGATCAATATAAGTCAAAAAATTTCTTGAACGCTGGAACAACTAATGTTACAGGTGGCTCTCGTTTGATTGTGATTTTACCTAAACATGATGTACCTTCTTTTAAAAAAATATCTGGTCCTTTTGCAGAAGTCCATTTATATCCACTATACGATACTGGGTCTTTCTCAAAATCTACGTATACTTCAAATAAAGGACCACCTACTAAAAGTTGCTTTGTAAGTTGATCATTTTTAACAGATGTGAGCATTCCTTGTTGGGTTATCGGAAAATCTGATACATAAGTAACTTTTCCTTTTATAAATCCATATTCTTCAGGCTGTACAGTCGAAGGTACAATTAAAGCTTCCATTCCTTTTTTGATTTTTTTTCCATCTTTTGAAGGAATATAAAGAATACCTCTTAATTGAGATTGTTTTGTTTTAATGGTATTCTTAAGTTTAAATAATGGAGAACCTACAGAGACAACAATTCCAGCATCGGTTAAAACCTCAACTACTTCTCCACTATATGGACTTTTTATATTCCTTTGATTGTCATATCTTTCAGTTAAAAACTGAAGATTTCTTTCTGCTTCCGCAATTCTTTGCTTTTGTAATATCACTTTCTGTTGCATATCAAAACCTAAATCATTTTGTTGACTGGAGGTTTGAGCTATTTGTCCTTTTAATCTTTCAATAGTATTTTTGGCTACTTCAATTTGCTGTTTCGTATTTGCAACTTGCGATTTAGTTATTAAACTTTTATCCAATAAAACATTCTCTGATTCTAGTTGGTTATTCAGAAAAATTATTTTCTTTTTTTCTGATTCGATCTCCCCTTTAATACTAACACGGGATTGACTAATTATTTCACCTTGTAGTTGAGTACCTTGATTACCGTAAGACATTAGCTTTTCCATTTCAAATTTTCTATCAGATAGAACCGCTTTTGCATCTTCTATTTGTTGAAAAAGTTCTGGTTGCCGAATTGTAGCAATTATGTCACCCTCTTTAACGGTACTCCCTATTGCTACTCTCAACTCAACTAATTGCCCTTGTGCTGTAGCAACTACTTCATGAACGTCCCCGCCCAGTACAACACCTATTACATCTAATTTTGTTTTTACTGTGCCCATAAAAGACCACAATATGGCTGTGAGAATTGCTACTATAATTGTAATTAAAGCTATCCAAGCTTTTGTACCAGTGACCTTAATTAATTGATCTAATTTTTCTGGAGTTGAAAGTTTTTCTAATGCCGATTTTCTAAAAAAAGGTGCTGACATAATTTATATATTTTTAATTTTCTTTGTTAGGAATAGTATAAAATGCATTTTGAGTTATTTTAAACCCAAGATCTTCTTTAGAAATAAGCGTACCTGTTTCGTGCCTAAGTATTAAGATTGCATTTGAGAATTGTTGCTGTGCGTTTAAATTCTCTAATTCTGAAGCAGTAAGTCTTTCTTGAAATAAGATTAAATTTAAAAGAGTAGTTAAACCGGATTGAAACTTAATCTGTTCATTTTTAAATGCATTTTGATAAAAATCAAAAGATTCTTTTGATTTTTGAAGAATTAAAACACTATTCATAAGATTATTAACTGCTATGTCAATATTCAATTCAATATTTCTATGAATGTTTTCATTTATTACAGTTTGATTTTGCAAAGCAATTTTACGAATCGAATAATTCCCTTTGGCCAAATTGTTATTCAACGGAAAAGAAAATGAAAGTTTGGCTCCACCTCCTAGTTCTTGACCTTGATTATTAACAAGAGAAGACCATGTTTTATCAACTCCGTTTCCTACGCTTGCACTCCCATAAAAACCAAAAGCTGATAAGTTTAATTGAGGCCTTAGATTATTAGTTGCTACTAAATATTGAAGTTCTAATGCTTTATACTCCTCTCCTATTGCCTTAACATCACCTCTTTTACTCTTAGCAATTTTAATTAGTGCATTTTTATCAATAAATTCATTGTAGCCAGATTCTAAAACAGTGGGGAAATCATTAACCGGAATATCTAGTCTTTGACTTTCTTCATCAATTAAGCCTATAACTCTTCCTAAATTAATTCTTGAATTATACAAATTTTGTCTTGCCACTGCAGTTAGCCTTTCTTGATTTCTTAAATCTGCATTGACTTGATCTAAATCACTTAGCGGTTTTTTATCAGCTTTTACAAGTTCTGTAGTCATATTTAACACCTCTCTCACTCTATTCTCATTTTGAGTATAAATTGATAGACTTTTATATGCCGTATAATAATCCCAATAAGCAATGCCTATTTGCTCTATTTCAAGAGAATTTGCAAACTCATAATCATATTTACTTTTATTGATGTAAAAAACAGATGCTTTTTCTGAAGCTGTAACTATCTTAGCTCCTCTTCCTCTTAAAAGTGGTTGAGTTAAAACAAGGTTAAGCGTACTAGAATGATTACCATAAAAACCGCCAACAAGTTCATTGAAAGCATTGTACGGAAAATTTGTATTGTTATAATTATATTTTAAACCTATATCAATTGATTGTCCAGTTCGTAATCTTTTTTGTGAACCAATTGAAAAATCAAATGAATTATTTCTAAGCGTTTTATCGACGAAATCATTTCTAGGATCTGCATCAAAAAGATTATATTTTCTATTTTGAAATGCAACATCAGAGTTTAAGTTAAAATCAAAAATACTTCTTTGAACTTGTAAATCAGCTTCGGCATTTTGAATGGAGTAATTTGCACTTCTAATGGTTGGATTTTTATTAAATGCAATACTTGAAACCTCAATTAAATCACACTTGATTTTAGCCTGACTATATAAAAGATTATAACTACTAAATAAAATATAAAACAAAAAATAATTCCTCATATTGAACTTAATAATTAACACTTAACTTTACTTCTGAAAATCTATTTAATATTTGACCAAAACGCGCACCTGCTTGTGAAACCACATCTAATACTTTTGTGTCAATTAAATCCTCTTCCTCTGGTACTCCATATCCCAACTGATCTGTAGTTTTTCTTAATCTATTTGAAAGAAATAAGGCTAATGAGTAATAAAAATTAGCTTTAAAATCTGGGTTTGATGAAAGACGTGCTTCTATAACATTTCGAGATATTTTATAAACCACAGCTGATTTTTTTGAAATAACAGAAACAGATGGAGGTCTTGATTCCAGAAAAGACATTTCACCCACAATTTCACCTGCTCCTAAGGTGGCTATTTCCTCATTCTCAGTCTCATCTGAAAAAATGGATAGCTGACCTGATAATAAAATGTATAAATTATCCACATAGTTTCCTTTTTGGATTAATTTATCTCCTGTTTTCAGTTCTATTTTTTGGCCGTTTTGGATCATCCATTCCACATCTCTGTCGTTCAATTGGCCTAAGAAAAAAAGCACTCGTTTCATAGTATGTATTTTTAAGGTTATGGTTATTTAGTTATTCTTTTTTAAAATAATTTTTATTTTAATTACTGGATTAAATAGCACTGCATCAATAGATTCATTTTCAAGACAATGAGTTTATTAATTCTTTGGGAGATATATTATATTGATTACTAAACAACTTTGAAAAATAATGAGAATCATTATAACCAACAGAATATGAAACTTGAGAGATCGAATCTTGAATATAGTTTTCAATCAATTGCTTAGCTTTATGCAACCTTAAAACACGGATGTATTTATTAGGAGTTAAAAAAACTAAATTCGAAATTTTTCTATGAAGTTGCCTTTCACTAACAGCCATTTTACATGATAATTCATATAAGTCAAGGTCACTTTTAGAAATAGAATTATAAATTTCTTTTTCTAAATTGATTAACCAATTTTGATCATTTTTTGTTACTTTTTCAGGAGTAATCTTATTAGAACATAGATGCTGAACATTTTTATTTGACTCATAAATATCAAAAATATCAGGACGCCTTTGAATGGTTAAGCTTACTGATTTAGATTTAATTTCATTTAATATTTCCTCAATAAGGTCATTAATTTGCTTACTACTAGAAAAAATTATTTCATTTGCTATCTTATTCTCAACTGAACTAGGCGTGCTAGCAGTCATAATAGTATCTAATGGGTTCTTTATGTGTAAGAATAAATGATTTAAAATATCCGGCGAAGACCAATCTATTGTAGTTTTTTTTACTGTTGCATTCATGACTTATAGCGGTAATTAATTCTATTGATTACTAAATTTCAAAATTCAGATACTAACATTTTCGTAAGCAAACTCAAAGTCTATTGACTTTCATTATTTTCAATTACATAAAACTATTAGTAAAATGAGATACCTATATTGCTATGTAAACATTGTATTTTGTTGGTATTGTGCCCTTCAAAATGTTAGCTGAAAATGATTCTTAAGAAATTCTATATGCCAAAACTACAACTGAAGTTTAGTGATGCTTTACACTTAAAGTGTAAATAAAGTTAAATCTCAAAAAATCCTGAATAGAAATAACTCGCACAGGATTAATTGTTACAAAACCTAACATTAAAACATATTAGAAATTATAATTAAAGACTTTTGGATTACTAAAAAAAAGATAACTATTCATCGTAACAATACGACAAAATTTGCAAGGAGATTATGATATTATTTTAGTTTGTTAAAAGGTATAAAACAAACTGTATCTATTTTGAATGAAAAAATGCAACTCCTTTTAACTGATATGCTATTTAAATAAGACACACCATTTGTTTGGAGCTGGTCAAATACTTTCATGAATTCATTTAATATAATATTCTAATATTAGATCTATAAATGAATGTTCAATAGCAACTTAGCGTTATTTAGATTTTACATTAAGAAACAACGTAATACGAAATCCGAATACTTTTAATATTTATAGTTGCCAAAATAAATGATATAAAAATC
>NZ_MTCA01000104.1:0-9985 GCF_002150205.1 Flavobacterium sp. FPG59
AAAATGTCCAACCTACATAAACAAAAGTCTCAAAAAATAATTCAAGCACATATTCAAAGTTTAGTTTGTAGATTATAAATTCATATTTAATACTTTTCTCTAAATTTAATTTAAAGCTCATTTTCTTTTAGATTGATGTCAAGATGTTTGTCCATGTCAGACTGGTGTAAACACACTTATTTTTTTATTGTAAATATAGTCGATTTGAACTACAAAAAAATAAATTTTTGCAAGAATTAGATTGTTGATTACTTAGTGAAAAAGAGGTTAGAACCATAAAAATAGAGCAGTACTAAATCCTTTTTTTAACCTTTATAATAATCTCATTGCAATATTAGTCAAGAGGTCTTTCTTTGTTTCGTTTTTGTAACGTGTATCTTGAATATGAAATAAAGACCTAACAGGTTTCTAAAACCTGTTAGGTCTCAGAGGTTAAAACAGTAAAGTTTGATAAGTTTGTTAGGTTTTTTAATTGTCCTAGTGTTTCTAAAGCAGCTATCGAGAACATAAACCTCATAGAAAAGTGCGTCTGTTTTTTATGTTATGAAAATGATATTTCCTAATCTAGCCCCGATGGAAGTGAGTATCCCACGCTTTTGGGCGTGGATACTGCGTACAGCGGGACTACACGTGATGAAACAACGAAGGTAGGTGCTCCTAAAAATAAAAAACAATAGTAATTTCAGCATTAGTTTTTTTGTGGACGGTTTCTTAATATCCTACTTTCAAACTTCGTACCTTTGCACTTTACAAAATACAATATAATGATTGAAATAGGAAAATACAATACGCTAACGATATTACGTGATACCAAAGTGGGTTTGTTTTTGGGAAATCCAGAGCAAGATCCAGAGGGAATCCATGACATTTTGCTTCCCAACAAATACGTTCCAAACGAATTTGAGATAGGTGAGGAGTTGATCGTTTTTGTGTATTTGGATCATGAAGAAAGACCAGTTGCTACCACTCTGGAACCCTATATTTTATTGAATGAATTTGCACTTTTGAGAGTGAATTATACCAATCAAGTAGGAGCGTTTATGGATTGGGGAATGGAAAAAGATATTTTGGTTCCGTTTAAAGAGCAGGCGCGCCCTATGGAAAAAGGAAAACGCTATTTGGTGTACCTTTATATGGATGAAAAAACCAATAGATTAGTAGCTTCTAGTAAATTGAATCAGTTTTTGAAAAATGAAAACCTAACTGTTGAAAAAGGAGAGGAAGTTGATTTGATTGTGTCGCATATTACGGAGTTGGGTATCAACGTGATTATCAACGAAAAATATAAAGGATTGATGTACAAGGATGAAGTGTATGATGACGCCATTAGAACGGGAGACCGCATGCGTGGTTACATTAAAACAATCAGGCCAGATAATAAAATTGATGTTTCCTTGCAAATACAAGGATATCAAAGTATAGAACCCAATGCCGAAAAAATTCTGGATGAACTGCGCGCAAGCAGAGGTTTTTTGAGATTGACTGATAATTCTCATCCCGAAGACATTAAAACGGTGTTGAAGATGAGTAAAAAAACGTTTAAAAAAGCAATTGGTTCTTTATACAGGGAGCAATTGATTGAAATTAAGGAAGACGGAATTTATTTAATTAAAGAGTAAAAAAAAGAAAGACTAATCTATAAAGGTTAGTCTTTCTCTTTTTAATACTACAATAAAAAAATAGTACAAGTATTAAAATGTAATGATGGTTGAAAGAAACTTTATATACATGCTCATCAATAGTATTTAAGCCTATTTTTAAGATGTAACAGCGACATTAGTTGCTTTTGACCTCTTTTATTATATGTTCAATTCATTGCGCTAACGTGAAAAAATAGTTTCGCTATGACCTTGGCTTTTCTTTAATAGATTAGATTATTTTCTAAAAAATATTTTTAATACTGTTTTGCACAGCAAAAACAAGAAAAATAATACTTTGGTTAAACCTCAGGTGCTACTTTATTTTTACTACGACTAACATTAATGATTTGTTCATAGATTTTTTGCTCTGGAATTCTGAAAAAATAAAGCGAATAATTTCCTTAGAAAAAAGAGCGGTAACATTTTTAATGGTAAACAATACATTCTTTTTTTAGGTTAATAACTCAGTGAAGTATAATTAAGAAAATCAACTTTGAAGCTTGTAATAAGATGATTAACTTATTATAAAGTTAAAAAATAGTATGCTAATAACCATTAAGAATATCGTTTTTTTTCTGATTTTTAACATTTTAAATCCTTTCATCAGAGAAGGATTACCATAAGCTTATTCAAAATAGACTAGATATAATGTAAAAAATGATTTATTTTTACACTGAAATAATTTAAAACAATTACCATGGATTGGATTACTGCCAAAGAGTACGAAGATATCACCTATAAGAAATGTAACGGCGTTGCAAGAATTGCGTTTAACAGACCTGATGTACGCAATGCTTTTCGACCAAAAACTACTGCCGAATTGTACAATGCTTTTTATGACGCCCAAGAAGATACCTCAATAGGTGTTGTATTGTTATCAGCTGAAGGACCATCCTCCAAAGATGGCGTGTACTCTTTTTGCAGTGGTGGCGATCAAAATGCACGTGGCCATCAAGGTTATGTGGGTGATGACGGGCAACATCGTTTGAATATCTTAGAAGTACAACGATTAATTCGTTTTATGCCAAAAGTAGTTATTGCTGTAGTGCCAGGATGGGCAGTAGGTGGAGGGCACAGTTTACATGTAGTGTGTGATATGACACTTGCTAGCAAAGAGCACGCTATTTTTAAACAAACCGATGCGGATGTAACTAGTTTTGATGGAGGTTATGGATCAGCTTATTTAGCTAAAATGGTAGGTCAAAAAAAAGCTAGAGAAATTTTCTTCCTTGGCCGTAATTATTCGGCTCAAGAAGCTATGGATATGGGTATGGTAAATGCTGTGGTGCCTCATGATGAATTAGAAGCTACGGCTTATGAATGGGCACAAGAAATTTTGCAAAAATCGCCTATGGCTATCAAAATGTTAAAATTTGCTATGAACTTGACTGATGATGGTATGGTGGGTCAACAAGTATTTGCTGGCGAAGCTACTCGATTGGCCTATATGACCGAAGAAGCTAAAGAAGGTAGAAATGCATTCTTAGAGAAAAGAAAACCAAATTTTGAAAAAAAATGGTTGCCATAAAAAGTTTTAAGTTTTAGGTTTTCAATTCGAAAACCTAAAACGTTACACTTTAAAATTGAAAGAAAATAAAAAAATGCAAAACTTTTCGAACGAAATAATTGATACCGATTTACTCCCAAAATATGAGGAAGTAATTTTTACAAAATTGCATCCCAAATATATTTTTGTGGTGGCAATCAAGCTTGCTATTTTGATTATTACACTAATTGCAGCTCCTTTTATTTATTTGTATTTTGAACCAGATGGTTTTTCAGGTAGAATATCATTTTTATTAGGTTTAATATCTCCATTTGTATTGCTGTTTATCGTTTTATTTGCGCTGCTTAGTTTTAGAAAAAAAGGTTTTGCATTTAGAGAGCATGATGTTTTGTATCGATATGGAGTTTTGGCAACCAATACAATTATAATTCCTTATAATAGAGTGCAACATGTAGCCTTACATGAAGGATTTATACCTGGTTTTTTTGGCTTAGCCGAAATAGAAATATTTACAGCGGGCGGAAGTTCTAGTGACATTCAAATACCCGGAATTGAAAAGGAACAAGCCGAAAATATAAAACAGTTATTGATGGTTAAAATTCAAAAACAACTGTGATGGATGTAAGTTTTAGTGCGCCGCAAAGACAATCTCCAGTGGGAGTGTTGGTGTTGTTTTTTTATGCTTTACAAAAAAATGCTCGCGCTTTCTGGCCGCTAATTGTGGTGTATGCTTTTAAATTCAAGGAGTTAAATATTTTATACCTGGTTACGGGTATTGTGTTGTTTTTACTTTTGATAGGCGTTATATCGTATTTGAAATACCGCAGTTTCACCTTTTTTTTAGATGCTGAAAAAGAAGAATTTATTATTTCTGATGGAATTTTAAACAAAACCAAAACTGCCATACAGCTGGATAAAATTCAACAAGTAAACATCAATCAGTCTTTTATTCAAAAATTAATTGGTGTTTATGAATTGCATGTAGATACGGCTGGAAGTTCCAAAAAAGAGGGTCATATTAAAGCTATTTCTCATGAAGTGGCGTTAGAATTAAAATCGCGTTTACTTGACCAATCGGCTTTAAAAACAAGTCAAGATTTAGATATAAATTCAAACCTTGCTGATAAAGAAGCAGAAGTAACTGAGGCACCTTTTGTAACCATAGGGTTGCTGAGTTTGTTAAAGTTAGGAATTACCTCAAATTACGGTAAAACAATAGGATTAATTATCATTTTTGGAAGCACTATTTATGAAAATTTTAGAAAATTCAGTGAGAGTGATTCCGTATATCAAGAACAAGTTAATTCTTATGTTGATAAAGGTTTAGCTTCTCAATCTCTTGTAATTGGTTTTGTATTTGTATTAGCAGGTGTATTGGTACTGAATATTGCACGGGTAATTATACAATATTTTGGGTATACAATTGCACGTCAAAAAAATTCTATGTTATTGTCTTATGGATTATTCAATTCTAAAAGCACCATTCTTAAGCCTGACAAAGTCCAAATTACAACCATTAAAAGAAATTTTTTCCAAAAAAAGCTCGGAATATTAGAATTAAGAATAAGACAAGCTACCAGCGGTACTGCCGAAGATAGAAAATCTATCATTGAAATTCCAGGATGCAGTGATTTAGAGAGCAGTTCGGTTTTACAATTATTGTATGGTCAAATACCTGAAAAAGGTTTAGCCTTAAAGCCTAATTTTAGAGTGTTAGCTGTAGCGTTGTTGTTGTATATCCTTGTTCCTGTTTTATTGTTCTACGCCATAGGAGCTTGGTTGGAACCCGCTGCATTTGACTTTGTATATTTAGTTCCTGTTTATGTAATTTTTATAGGTTTACTACAGTATTTCAAATTCAAAAATAATAGATTGTTCATTCATGATAATTTTATCATCAAGCAAAGTGGTGGTTGGGATATCAGCACGGCAATTATCGAGCCTCATAAAATACAAGCTATTTCCACATCGCAATATTTTTGGCATAAAAAATTAGATCTTGGTTCTGTTATTTTGCACACTGCTGGAGGAACTATTTCGTTCCAGATGGGTAATTTTACAATTTTAAAAAGTAAAGTAAATTTGTGGTTGTATCGAATGGAAAAATCCGATAGCAACTGGATGTAAAAGAAAAACTCAATTCATAAGGGATTGAGATTTAAATAAAAAAATTATGAAACATTGGATTGAGGCCGCGCGTTTACGCACACTGCCATTATCAGTATCTGGAATAATCGTAGGAAGTATGTATGCTCTTGCAAATCCTACCGAAAATATTTTAACACCTACCGAAGTTTTTAGTTGGGCCATTTTTGGCTTAGCGCTTTTAACTACATTAGGATTGCAAGTGCTGTCTAATTTTGCTAACGATTATGGTGATGGCGTTAAAGGAACTGATAATGAAGATAGAATAGGGCCTAAACGTGCCATACAAAGCGGTGTAATAACACCACAGGCCATGAAAAAGGCAATTATTATTACTTCAATAGCCACATTGACTGCAGCTATTTTATTGATTTATGTATCCTTTTCAGATACAAATATTTTCTACTCCCTATTTTTTTTAATGCTAGGGGTAGCGGCCATTATTTCGGCCATACGTTACACAGTAGGAAAATCAGCTTATGGCTACCATGGTTTGGGAGATGTATTTGTATTTATTTTCTTTGGATTAGTGAGTACTTTAGGCGTTCATTTTTTGTATACTAAACAATTGGATTTCAATTTGTTTTTACCTGCCATTGCAATAGGATTATTAAGTACCGGTGTTTTGAATTTGAACAACATGCGTGATGAAGTCTCAGACAGAAAATCAAATAAAAATACGATAGTGGTTAAAATAGGTGGCGAAAATGCCAAAAAATATCACTATTTTTTAATTTTAACAGCCATGTTGCTTGTTGTAATTTTTGCTGTAATTAGTCAGTACAGGGCAGACCAGTATTTATTTATAATCGCATTTATTCCATTATTAAAACATTTAAAAACGGTTTATAACAATAAAAATCAAAAAGATCTTGACCCTGAACTTAAAAAATTAGCCTTAAGCACCTTTGCATTAGCCATACTATTATCAATATGTATGGTTTCATTCATTCAGGATTTATTTGTAAATTTATTTCTCGGCGGAAGATAATTTAAGAACTAAACTTTTAAAACAATAACAATGAAAATAACATTTTACGGTCACGCATCATTAGGAATAGAAGTTGGTGGCAAACACATACTTGTTGATCCATTTATATCGGCAAATCCATTAGCAGCCCACATCAACATTGACACGCTAGCAGCGGATTATATTTTATTAACTCACGCACACGGAGATCATATTCTTGATGTAGAAGCCATAGCTTCAAGAACAAACGCTGTAATTGTATCCAATGCTGAAATTGCAGGATATTATGGTGCAAAAGGGTTTCAACCACACCCTATGAACCACGGTGGAAGTTGGAAATTTGATTTTGGTAAAGTAAAATATGTAAATGCAGTTCACTCCAGTTCTTTTCCAGACGGCTCTTACGGCGGTAACCCAGGTGGTTTTGTCATAGAAGGCGAGCATAAAAATATTTATATTGCAGGTGATACGGCACTTACCATGGATATGAAACTCATCCCATTGCGCACAAAACTTGATTTAGCCATTTTACCAATAGGTGATAACTTCACCATGGATGTTGAGGACGCTATCATTGCATCAGATTTTGTAGAATGTGATAAAATTTTAGGATACCATTTTGATACTTTCGGCTATATCGAAATCAATAAGGAGGAGTCTATACGTAAATTCTTCAACAAAGGAAAGGATTTAATGTTGCTAGAAATTGGGAACTCTATTGATTTGTAATTTTTTAGGAGCTATTTCCTGCTATTCGTTACAATCTTTTACAAAGCCTTAAGCCTAGATGGGCTTACGGCTTTATAAAAGGATTTTCACTGCTATCAGGGCTAGGAAAATACCATTCATAAGTACTAAACGTACTCCTAAACACGTTTTAGAATGTCATGTTATCCATTATTTTATTTTACCATGCTAAATAGAAAGCTATTTGTTTTTGTTCTATTCTTACTTTCTTCTCATACTATTTTTGCTCAACAGGATGGTTATTGGGATAAAACCCGAGCTACATCAGAAGAAATTACGGTATCTGCACGAGACAGAATCATCATCAAAACTCAAGATTTTCCAGAGGGAACCACTGAGGTCGTTTTTAGAATTACCCTCTTAGACAAAAACCAGCAATTGGCTGGAAGTTTGGTATCTGTTTTAAAATCAATTCCAGATCCTACAGGAATTAGTCAAGGATCAGCAGGAGCTGTTTTTATTTTGTCTAAAATTTCAGGAGATGATACCTGTAAGTATGCCATATTTACAAGTGCTGATTTGGCAAAACAATACAAAGAAAACGGAAAAACAGATACTGCCTGTTTGGTTCAAAACACACCAATAAGCAAAGATGCCAAACGACTTTCAACTGATAAATCGGCTTGTATGCAAAGCAACAAGGGAAACTTGTGGTTTGGTTTTGAAAGTAAAAACTGGATTATGAACCAGAAAATAATTTTAGAAGTTGTTCCTTGGGTTAATAAAAAGTTAAGTCGTGGCTGGACAATTGAAAACAGAAAGTCTATTATTGATCAATGTAAAACATCAAACTTGGCTCAAAAAATGAGTAATTCTGATGATTTTTGTGTTTGTGTATTAGATAAAATTCAAACCAAATACACCTTTTCCGAGTTTCAAAAATTGTTAGCTGTAGAGCGTGCAAAATCGTATAAAGATTTTGGAAATAGTTGTTTTGGCGAAAGCAACCTTTCGACTGCTGTTTATGAAGACTTAAGAAAACAAGCTGCTGCATTAGCAAATCAAGGCAAACATGGTGAAGCCATACAAAAACTGACTACCATTATCAATGATGGAAAAGCTACTTCACTAGATTACAATGCTATTGGATACAGTTATTTAGTGACAAAACAATATGGAAAGGCATTGAAGTTTTTAAAAGAAGGCCAAAAAAAGGATGAAACAGAATTGTTAATTCAGCTTAATTTGGCGCATGCGTATTTGTTAAACGAAAATTTTTCCTTGGCCAAAGCCATTTACAAACAATACCAGTCTCAAAACGTAACGGATAGTTTGAGTTGGACACAAAAAATTAAGCAAGATTTTGAAGCCTTTAAAAAAGCTGGAATCGTGTCTAATGATTTTGAAAAAGTTTTAAAAATAGTAGATTAAATCAATCAAGATCTTCACTTACACCAAAAAAAAATATATTTTGAAAGCAACCTATCACAAATACATTCTTAATTTTAAACGCCCATCAGGCACTTCTCGAGGTGTAATGAACGATAAAGAAACTTGGTTTATAGTATTAGAACAAGACGGTAAAAAAAGAATTGGTGAGTGTGGTATTTTACGAGGTTTAAGTATAGATGACAGACTGGATTATGAAGAGACTTTACAGTGGACCTGCGAAAACATTCACTTAGGAAAGGAAAAACTATGGGAAGCTTTGTTAGAATTTCCTTCTATTCAGTTTGGTATAGAAATGGCTTTTCAATCGCTAGACAGTGATCATCCTTTTATGTTATTTCCATCTAAATTTACTGCTGGCCAAGAAGCAATTGTAATAAATGGACTGGTATGGATGGGTGAGGAGCAGTTCATGAAAAAGCAAATAGAAGAAAAGCTGGCAGATGGTTTTAAGTGTATCAAACTTAAAATAGGCGCCATAGATTTTGATGCAGAACTTCAATTGCTAAAGTTTATAAGAGATCATTTTTCGCCAGAGCAAATAGAAATTCGGGTTGATGCTAATGGTGCATTTGCGGTAGAAAACGCTTTAGATAAGTTACTACAACTTCATGAATTTAAGATACATAGTATTGAACAGCCAATTCAAAAAAATCAAATTGAAAATATGGCAGAGCTGTGTGAGAAAACTCCATTTCCTATAGCGCTAGATGAAGAGTTGATAGGAGTTTTTTTGAAAAAGGATAAAGAGCAATTATTACTTCAAATAAAACCACAATACATTATTCTTAAACCAAGTTTTATAGGCGGTTTCAAAGGCACGCAAGAATGGATTGACCTGGCTGAGAAGCATAAAATAGGGTGGTGGATTACCTCTGCACTAGAGAGTAATATCGGATTAAACGCCATAGCACAATGGACATTTGAGAAAAATAGTGCTATGCCACAAGGATTAGGAACTGGAGCTTTGTACACTAATAATTTTGATTGTCCGCTTGATGTTTCAAATGGTCATTTGTGGTACAACCCCACAACTGATTGGGATTTTGACTTTTCAAAATTGGTATAGTAAATGGAAATTGAATGCCACTATTTTGTATTTTTAGAAATATACTTTCGAAGTGATTCTTGAGCTTGTTTTTGAATTTTTCCCTGAAAAAATCCGGTCCATCCTAACAAAAATCCAGTTATTCCAAAGGCTTGTTTAGACCATTTATAAAGGTCAAAATCATCAGTATGCTTTATAATTAAACCATCTTTAAATTGAAACTGGGCATTAATTTTGTTTATTACAAGTCTATTCGTTTTGCTAAATAAATAAGTTGCTTCCCACTGCGCTGATCCAGTAAACTCATTTGCTTTGCAATCAGAAAAAATCACTTTTAAATTTCCGTTACTTCGTTCTAACAGCATTTTCCACATTATAGTAACTTGTTCTCCTGTTAAAGTACCAAAAACAGGATCTCTAAAGTGAACCTCTTTTGCATAACACTCACTCATAGTTTTAAAGTCGGCATTTGCAAAGGCAGTATAGAATTTTACAATTGTATTTTCGTTAGCATTCATGGTGTTTAATTTTAGTAAATC
>NZ_MTCA01000313.1:0-2583 GCF_002150205.1 Flavobacterium sp. FPG59
CCTTTAAGCTTCAGACATATTTTTAGGTTTAGTTGCTATTACATATATTTAGTCTAAACTAAACCCCAAGCTTAAAGGGAAAAAGATGAATTAAGGTCATCTTATAAACTCTATTTCATTGTGATTGGATTTAACAGGTTTATAGTTTAAATTTTCAGGTATATTTTCAATTGGTATTTTCGGTGCTTGTTTTTTATGCATGATGTTTTTATTTAAAAAGTTTAAAAAAGAAAAAAAGTGATGATTTGATGACAAAATACAGTCAGCTTAGTATTGGTCAAGGTTCGTATATCATCTTTTTTTCGTCATGTCCTCACTCTTGAAATTCATTCATCATTTTATTTTCATCAGTTAAATTTTTGATGACAAAATGATGACAGGTTAAAAGCTTGTTCCTATTGGCTTAATCGTTTGTTTTCATCAATTCATCACTAAAATCAGATAAAAATTTTCGGGTTATTGTGTAGTAGCGTCCCTTAGTTAAATTTTGGTAAAAATCGAGGTCGTTGGTAATACTCACTTTTTGATATTGATTTGAGTTTTTGGCTTGTTCTAATTTCCAATTTTTCCGGATTACGTTTTTGATTTCCACAGGATCATATTTAATCTTAAACTTATTTAAAATGTTTAATAAGTCGGAAAAGCAAAAATCTAATGTTTCAATATCTAAACTTTCCATTGTGTTCATTAAAGCATTTGCTAACTCTCGTTCTATTTGATTCGAATTATGCCGTATTAATTTTAATAATGCATTAGTTCTGATTTGCTCTGGTGTAAACCACATTCTGGACTGGTTCTCAGTTGAAAGTTTTCTGTTTGTGAGGAAATATAAAAATGCTGGAATCTCAGCAATTAGTTTTTCCAAGAGATGAACGTCTTCTTTCTGGTAGCGATTGATTTTAATGATCCAAAACCTGATTTCATCAGCATCAATTTTTACAAACGAGGTTTCATTATTGGAGCAGAGGATGAATTTACCAAAGAAGGAAGCTTCTTTTTTATCTTTTCCTTTGGCTTCAGTTTTAAAAGTGTTTGTTGTAGAAAGGTATTTTATTCGCTCAGTTAGCTCATCAGTTTTAAACAACACTTCATCAATGCACACGAGTAATTTGGCGGCCCAATCGGAATTAAAATTTGAAGTAAAATCGCTGTTAGTTAAAAAAGTTAAATTGTATTCAAAAATTTCCTTTAACCATTTCAGAAAGGTTGACTTACCCGTTGAGCGCTCTTTACTGACCAAACAAAGAATCGGTAAAATTTGTGTTGGCCGTAAGTAAATTAGTTGCAAGTAATCAAGTCCAAGCTCAAGCTGTGCTCCAAAAATATGGGTTAGAAAACTTAATGTACTTGTTATATCACCTTCAGAAGGTGATTTGCTAATTTGATGATAGGTGTTGTAATAGTCCTGTACTCTTTTTTTAAAGTACTCTGGACGATTTTCTGGAATGCAAATAAAGCCATCAAATTTTTCAATTTCAGAAAGTGCATCTTTACCGTGGTCTTGTCTGATCAACTCAGCAGACCAAATAACTAAGATCTCGATAAAATCTCCTGACGATAAAGGGTATAGGGATCTCTTAAAATAAGACGTGCCTATTCTTAAATACATGTTTTTCATTATACAAAGTGTTTTTTGTATATTTGCTAGATATACAATTAGTAGAATTAAACAACACAAAAAGAGCATAGCTGAAGACTGTGCTCTTTTTGTTTTAAACTTTTATCAAGTGTTGATTTCGAGAAGCAACTTGAGTGAGCTGCTTTTTACTAAAGACGGGGAATCTTCCCATTTCAAAATATGGAATTTTTCCTTTTTTCTTCCAATTAATGATCGTCTGAACCGATCTTCCAAATAATGCTGCTACCTCAGTCTGATTCAATTGATCTTCAGGTGCAGGAAATGAGAATAATTCCTCATTTTGTAAGGGTGTAATTGATGTTGCCATTTTTTCAATGATTTTAATTGATTTTCATTGGCAAACATATGTTGGAATTTGAAATTAAAAATACAAACGAATACAAATGTATGGTATTCAGTAATTTGCGATTTTAAATTAATTCGATTTCAGATATTAACTTCTCGGGTAGTTCTGTGTTATATGATTTATCTTTGTCTTTTCGATCAGAAAAAACATCCGATAAAGTGCTGGTTGATATTCCTTTTGTCTTAAAAAAAGTAGCTGTCAGAAATTTAATTTTTTCGCGAGAATTCTCAAGTACGTTTGTAACGAGATAATAACTGAAAAAGGCTAGTTCCTTAGTTAGATTTTTATCATTAATTAGAGTGGAGAGTTGATTTCTTACTGTTATGATTTGTAGTTCTTCGTATTTAGGATTAACTTCAGTAAAGCATGAAATTAAGACATCAATTTGATGTTTAGATATTTCGTCAGGATAGTAATAATTGAAAAACACAAAATACAATTTTTTGATTCTTTTCTTTTGCTGCATCGGCATGTTTGCAAGCAGGTATTTTTTGTCAATTAGAAAACTTGCTTTATTGAAATAATCTTCCCTATCAATTATTAATTTTATTTCTTCTTTTGTAATGTATTGTTCATTTTCGTTAGTAAATAACATGGT
>NZ_MTCA01000344.1:0-1842 GCF_002150205.1 Flavobacterium sp. FPG59
TTTCTAAAGCTCAAACTACAGAATTGTTTTTTGAACAGGCAACGATGTTCTTGAAGAAAAATGTTACACCAGAGGGTAAGGTAGATTACTTTTCTATCAAGAAAAGTCCCGGAGAACTTGTTTATATTTTGAGCAATATAGAAAAACTAGACACTAAATTCAGCGATAAAAAAGTAGCAAAAGCATTCTGGATTAATGTTTATAACTTACGTGTAATTAAGAGTGTAGTTGATAAATTCCCAATTGAGTCAGTTGAAAAAGTTCCAGGATTTTTTAGTACTGAAACTTTTATGGTAGGAAATCAAGAATTAACTTTAGACGATATTGAAAATGTTATCTTAAGAGATTTATTTTTTGATCCTGCAATACATTTTGCACTAACAAGTGCTGCAAATGGTGGCGCACCTTTGTTAAATACTGCTTATTTACCAACAACAGTTGATGAGCAAATAAAAGCAAGAGCAACATTAGTAATAAATTCTAAGTATTACTTTTATGTTGATAAAGAAAATAAAATTATTGAATTACCAAAAATATTTGAATGGTACAAAAAAGATTTTGCAGTAAACTATTTTAATGAAATTGACTTCATTAATCTATTCTTAGAGAAAAAAATAGATAATAAGTTGACTGTAAAAACGTATGAATTTGATTGGACTTTAAATAAAATATAATCCTATACGGCCCTACCGCTGTGTAGGGCAAATAGAATTATATGAAAAAAAAATATTGCATTCTTACATTATTATTGTTACTATGTTTTACACCTGCTAAAGCACAAAAAACATATTTAAAAAATTATTACGATAACGGAAAACTAAGTTCTGAGGGTTGGGTAAACCAAAACAAAAAAACAGATTACTGGTTCTTTTATCACAAAAACGGCAACAAGAAAGAAGAAGGACATTACTTTAACGATAAAAAAACAAAGTGGTGGATTGTATATGATGTCAACGGTAAAATTCAAAGAAAAATTGAATTTAATAACAATCTTGAAAATGGCTTAAGCATTTTTTACAACGAAGGTAAAATTTATAAAGCAGCAAGATACAATGCCGGATCTAAAATAAAAGAATGGACATCCATAGCTAGTTACAAAAAAGACAATCCATAATACAATGAAAATAATTAAAGTAATCATACCTGCATATAACGAGGAACATGCTATTGAACATGTGATTCAAGAAATTCCGAGTTATGTAGCCGAAATAATAGTAATCAATAACAATTCTACTGATGACACGGTAGCAGTAGCTCAAAAAGCTGGTGCTACTGTATTATCAGAAAATAAAAAAGGATATGGTTATGCCTGTTTAAAAGGACTTGATTACATAAATACTACTCCCAATACACCCGATATCGTTGTTTTTCTTGACGGTGATTATTCTGATTACCCTGAAGATCTTTCTAAATTAATTGCTCCCATCTTAAATAATACCGCTGATTTTGTCATTGGCGCAAGAGTCCCTGAGTTAAGAGAAAGTGGATCGATGACACCGCAACAAATTTTTGGAAATAGACTAGCCACTGTGTTAATGCGTCTTTTTTTTAGATCTAAATTTACTGATTTAGGACCGTTTAGAGCCATAAAATACAGCACTTTACAGTCACTCAATATGGTAGATAAAACCTATGGTTGGACTGTTGAAATGCAATTGAAAGTACTTAAAAAAAATATTAGTTATACTGAAATCCCTGTTCGATACAAAAATAGAATTGGAGTTTCAAAAGTATCCGGTACTGTAAAAGGAACTATTATGGCAGGAGTTAAAATTATTAGTTGGATTATTAAATACGCTTTCAAATAATATGTTAGTACTATCTTATATCATCCTATTTTTT
>NZ_MTCA01000129.1:0-8622 GCF_002150205.1 Flavobacterium sp. FPG59
ATATCAAATTTTTACTAAACTTAAAGTTAGCATGAATTTTCTTTAACTATTTTAGAAAAAAGATACAAAATTCCCTAATATAACAAGGTCCCAAACCTATGAAGAAAATTACCTACTTTTTATTTATTGCGCTCGGCTTATCTAACTTGGCAATTAGTCAAGAAAAAGTAACTGACGAAGGCTTCTTGTTCGGAAAAAAAAGAGCCATTTTACAAAACGAAGTCATTCGTTGTGCAACTACCGAATATGAAGAATATCTTAAGCTAAAAGACCCTAAAAGATTATCAGACTCTGAGTTTGAAAAATGGCTTAAACCCGTAATCATTAAAGAAATAAGCGAGAAAAAAATAAGCACCTCTTCACAAAGAACATCGGCCGTTATCACAATCCCCGTGGTAGTTCACATAATTCATAACGGAGATAATATTGGTGTAGATGAAAACATTTTTGATCAACAAGTAGCATCGCAAATTAGGGTTCTTAATGAAGATTTTAGAAGAAAATCAGGAACACCAGGATTCAACTCAAATCCTGTAGGTGCCGATATTGAAATAGAATTTGCATTAGCAAAAAGAGACCCGCAAGGCATTTTGTCAAACGGAATAAATCGCGTAAATCTAGGCGAAGTAAGCTGGTCCACTACAGATATTGATGACATAGTAAAACCACAGACGATTTGGAATCCTGACAAGTATCTTAATATTTGGGTTGTAAATTTCACAAGAGCAAACTTGTTGGGCTATGCACAATTTCCTAGTAATTCTAACTTACCTGGCTTGAGCCCAAATTCAAGCGTAGCAAATACCGATGGTGTTGTGCTAGGGTATAAATTCTTTGGATCAAGAGCCTATTTCCCAAATGGAACTTATGGATCCCCTTATGACGGAGGAAGAACAGCATCACATGAAGTAGGTCACTGGCTTGGTTTAAGACATATTTGGGGAGATGGCGGTTGTGACGTAGATGATTTTTGCGCAGACACACCTAATGCTGGTCAAGATAATGAAGGCTGCCCAGTAAATATAGATTCATGTCCTGATTCACCAGGATTAGACATGGTAGAAAACTATATGGACTACACCAATGATGGCTGTATGAATATCTTTACCCAAGATCAAAAATCTAGAATGATTTCCATAATGAATAATTCACCACGTAGAGCTTCCTTAAAAACATCAGATGCATTGACACCAGGAACAGTTTTTGCTAATGATGGCGCCATTAGAATTTCTAATCTCAATCTTACTACTTGCAATAATTCATTTGCTCCTACAATTGAAATAACCAATAAAGGAAACACAGCCTTAACAAGAGCTAGCATCCGTTTTGCCATAGACAATACTAGTTTTCAAACTGCAAATTTCACAGGCAATATCGCCCCAAATGCCACCCAATTAATTACACTAAACACCTTAACAACTACCGCTGGAAATCATTCTTTCAATGTTACATTAGAAACTGTAAACAATACTACAGACCAGAAAAATTCTGACAATAGTGCGGCTAGCAATTTTAAAATTTCAAAGAACTTTGCAGGAACAACCGTTACCTATAGATTACAAAGAGATAATTTTGGATCAGAAACAACTTGGAAACTCACTACCGCAGCAGGAGTCGTTTTGTATGAGGGCGGACCATACATGGACAACCCTGGAACAACAGCAAATCCCAACCCTGCATTACCTGAGCCCATTATTTTAAATTTTGAACTAGCTAATAACGCCTGTTACATTTTTACCATAGAAGACAGTGAAAGCGATGGCTTGTGTTGTGATTACGGCAGTGGCTCATATAGTTTAAATGCTACAAATGGCGAACTTATAGTATCTGGCGGAACTTCTTTTGATAAGGAAACAACCACATTTAGCATTGGTACACTTGGCGTAAACGATATCACAGAACCGGAAGGCATCGTGGTTTACCCAAACCCTACCAGTGACACAATCACCATAAAACTATCAAAACTAGAGGACACACCAGAATCCTACACCATAATTAATACAGCAGGTCATATAATTGAAACAAAGGAATTAGGTTTAGAAAATGACCTACAAATTTCGGTTTCTCACCTATCAGAAGGGTTATACTTTTTAAAACTTTCAAAAAAAGGAACACCATCTAAAACCATTCAGTTTATTAAGAAGTAAATAAATGATTTATGTCACAAAAAAGGGTTGAAGTTTTCAATCCTTTTTTAATTATATCAATAGGATACCGTAAATTTGCAGCATTATAAAACACTTGCTTTGAAGATTTTTCATTCTATAAACGATTTCCAGATTACCAAAAAAACAATTTTAACCCTTGGCACGTTTGATGGTGTACATATAGGTCATAAAAAAATCCTGCAAAAGCTAACACAAAATACGCCTAATGAGGATTATGAAAGTGTTGTTCTTACTTTTTTCCCACATCCAAGAATGGTTTTACAGGAAGACTCTAACATTAAACTGCTCAATACTATAAAAGAAAAGCAAGATCTACTTGAAGAGATTGGGATAGAAAATCTAGTCATTCATCCATTTGACGAAACTTTTTCGCAATTAACTGCCGAAGAATTTGTAAAAACAGTTTTAGTGGAAAAATTTCACGTCCAAAAAATAATCATTGGACACGACCATCGTTTTGGAAGAAATAGAACTGCCAATATTGATCATTTAATAGATTTTGGAAAACAATATGGTTTTGACGTGTCTCAGATATCGGTTCAAGAGCTTAACGAAATATCGGTTAGTTCAACAAAAATTCGCAATGCCATACTTGACGGCAACATTCAACTAGCAAATGATTACTTAGGGTACTCCTATTTTATTACCGGTACTGTCATTACTGGAAAACAACTAGGACGCACGATAGGTTTTCCTACTGCAAATATCAAAATAGAAGAGAACTATAAGCTCATACCACAAAACGGAGTATATCTAGTACAAGCAAGTATCAATTCTCAACTTATAAATGGTATGATGAACATAGGCACAAACCCTACTGTAGGCGCCCAAGAAAAATCTATTGAAATTCATTTTTTAGACTTTGATGCCGACATTTACAACCAAGAATTAAAGGTCTCTATTTTGCAAAGAATTCGAGATGAGAAAAAGTTCAATTCCCTGCAAGATTTACAAGAACAGTTGCAAAAAGACAAAGTAATTGCAAAAGAATACTTTAATAAATAACACGTTAACATATTAATTGCTTTTTTTTAATTAATTTTGGGTATTACTCTTTGTTTTTCAATAAGATATACATTAATTTAAAAGAACTGCGGTATGAAAATTCCAAAAGAATTATTAAACGGATTGGTTATTATTTTAGGAATAGGTCTCTATTTTTTAGTGATGGAACTACTTGGATTTGCAGACAACCCTATATTGAGAGTTTTTAATGTCCTATTTATTTTTTATGGTACTAATAGAACATTAAAACAAAATTACGCTGAAGGAAATACTGTTATGGTTTCTAATGCGGCATCTGCCTTTGCAACTGCATTTACAGGGGTTATTCTTAGCATTGCAGCATTAATTATATACAGCTATGCAAAAGGTGGAGAAGCATATATTGGATCACTATCAAAAACATTTCTATTTGGCGGAGAACCTACCATTATGACGTATTCCATTTCGCTTTTATTTGAAGGAATCAGTTCAGCTGTCATCGTAACATTCATGCTGTTACTATACTGGGACACCCGATACTCTAGTGATAAACATGGAGCTAAATCATAAACACACATCATTATAAATAGAGCAGCTTAGTAATTTACCTTTTAAAACCCAGCAAAGTAGTAAATTGATAGCTAAGCTTGTACATTTTAAAGTTTATTACAAACAACTTTAACTAATTTTGAGTCATTTAATTGCTTTTCTCTTTTCGAGAGGTTACCATTGTTACTTTAGAACAATTTAACTACTTTTGATGCATCAAAAATATGTATCGATGAGCATTAAAAGACACAATTGGACAAAAGACGAAATAATCGCAATATATAACAAACCCTTAATGGATTTGCTTTATGAAGCAGCCACTATTCATAGAGAACATCATGACCCAAACGTAGTTCAAGTATCTACACTGTTATCTATAAAAACTGGTGGATGCCCAGAAGATTGCGGCTACTGCCCACAAGCAGCGCGTTACCACACTGAGATTGAAGGGAATGATTTGATGTCTGTAAGCCAAGTAAAAGCGCAAGCATTACGTGCAAAATCTGGTGGTTCATCAAGAGTTTGTATGGGAGCTGCTTGGAGAAATGTTAAAGACGGACCAGAATTTGACCAAGTTCTTGAAATGGTACGTACGATTAACAAACTTGACATGGAGGTTTGTTGCACACTAGGTATGATTACTGAAAACCAAGCGCAACGTCTTGCAGAAGCTGGTTTATACGCCTACAATCACAATCTTGACACTAGTGAAGAATACTATAAAGAAGTAATATCTACACGTGGTTTTGAAGACCGCATACAAACCATTGAAAACGTTCGTAAAACTAATGTAACGGTTTGTAGTGGTGGTATTATAGGAATGGGAGAAAGTATTGAAGATAGAGCAGGCATGTTGGTTGCTTTGTCGACTTTAAATCCGCAACCAGAATCGGTGCCAATTAACGCATTAGTTGCTGTAGAAGGCACTCCATTAGAAGAAGAAAAACCAGTTGAAATTTGGGAAATGATACGAATGGTAGCCACTACCAGAATCATAATGCCAGAAACGCAAGTACGACTTTCAGCAGGACGAATGAACATGAGTCGCGAAGGTCAAGCTATGTGCTTTTTTGCGGGAGCCAATTCTATTTTTGCTGGAGATAAATTATTAACTACTCCTAATCCTGATGTAAATGAGGATATGAAAATGTTTGAAATGTTAGGTTTAAATCCTCAAAAACCATTCATAAAAGTTTCACAACCTCAAACAGTAGAGGCCGAAGATTCTCAATATGCTCCTCTTGGCGAAAAACCTAAATGGTCAAGACCAGGACACACTATTGAAAGAAACCTTGAAGCTTCTGGCAAAGAAAAATAACAGATTACATATTATTTTTACCATAAAAAAACTCCATTTTTAAGAAATGGAGTTTTTTTTTAAAGGTATTCAAGGTGTACTGTATTAATAGATAATTTTATTAGTGACTACATTACCGTTTTTTAGAACTGTTTTTACAATCAACACTTGTTGCGCTGCAGGCAAACTTGATATAGAAAATGTAAAGGCATCTACTTTTTGTTTTTCATAGATAGCAGTTCCTGATACAGTGTACACATAAATCTTATCAATAGACTCCATTCCCGAATCTACTTTGATCACTTTATTCTTTACTGAAACAAGGACTTGATTTGACTTAACATCAACATCATCAACACCTAGTGTTTTATCAGTGTAACGCAATACAAATCTTTCGTTAAAAATACCTTTACCTGTTTCAAAAGTATATGGGCCTTGTTTTAAATCATGCACTATGCTTTTAATTTTATCTTCAAGGTAAATTTTTCTAGAAGCCAATAGACCATCAACCTGATCTATACCAATTGAAAAATTACCTTGAATAGTAGTACTATACCCTAACGGGATTTCATCATTCTCTTCAAATGGAAGTGCTCTACCTTGAATGGTTAATGTTTTGTTTTCATTAACACTATAAAAATCTACAAATTCATTTCCATTAAAACTCAGTCCATCATAAGTGCTATCGTAATTATTTGTAGCTCCCGAGATATAACCTACTAACATCTGTTTAAAAGCGCCTTGCGTATTGGTTAAATTCAACCAAACACGATGTTTTTCAATAGCAGAAGCGCTTTTTGATTTGCTTGCAGTAGTTTTGAAAAACTGACTGTTGTCTAGAATTGTATTACCAGCACCCATACGCATGTTATTGTTAAAAACAATTGATGTTCCAGTCATGTTCTCAAGTGTACTTGCAAAGAAAGCTTGTCCAGCTGCAATTTTACCTGTTGGTCTGTATGGATTTGTAATAGACTTATCAGGATCACTTGCAGCCACAGCAACACCTCCTGTAGTATTATAAGTAGCATAATCATCTGCGGAGTAGGCAAAAAAGCCTGTACCAGGATTACTCACACCTACTCCTCTAGCTGTGTTATGTGTCCAAAAATATAAAGTCCCAAAAAGTACATTGGAATTTGCAGCGATAAACGCATCAGCATCTAGTGCAGAAGGATATGGATTCCCTATTAAATACGGCTTAAAAGCCACAACAGGACTTAAAGCAAATGAACCATTATGAGGTATTCCCTCAAAAACACCTAAATAAGGACTTAGTGGTGAAGGTGGAGTAGCTGTGTTTTCTGGAGCTCTTATAATGTATCCTATTCCTTTACCCATTAAATTTTGAGGGTCTTCTTGTGAATATGCCTCAGTTACGGGATTAAAAGAATAATACCTACCCGGATTCGTTAAAGGAGACAAATCAAATAACTTTTGATTTGAAACTGGTGATGACCAGTAAGTATAATCAAATCTTTTTATTGGTGTAGTTTCTCTTTGATATTTTATATTTCCGGTATTTGCAACATCATTTACTTGTACTAAACTAGCATTGTTCTCAAAAGTCAACATTCCATTTACAGTAAGTTTGTCCTGAAGTTTCATACTAACTCCTGTTGATACAACAGCATTTATTCCCGTATTAACGGTACAATTACAAAGCTGCACATCAGCAGTTATAGGAGTATTTGAATTAATAACACCCAGCATATCAATAGTAGGCGTCACTGACCATCCAGACGCGGTGTAAGTAGTGGTGGTTACGGGATCAATTATCACATTTCCTGTAGGCAATGAAGTACAGCCCCCACTTGCAACAGCAAATTGATAGGTTCCTGGTGCTAAACCGGATATTGTAGTTTCTGAACCTGAACCATTAATTGATTGGCTTGACGAGCCAGTTCTTATTAATGTCCAAGAACCCGAAGGCAAACCAGTTAATCGTATGCTTCCTGTAGGTGTAATACAGTTTGGCTTTGTTATTACTCCAATTAAAGGAGTTGTAACATTATTTGTAGCACCAACAGTAAAAGGAGTTGTTCTTGAACACCCTTGATTAACTGTAATATTTAAATTATATACCCCAGGTTTAAGTCCTGTTAAAGACTTACTTGTTGAAGGAGTAAAACCTGCTACACTAGATGTCCAATTGTATGTACTTTGATCTACCCAAAGAGGCAATGTTACTCCATTAAAAACTCCATTACTAGGAGCGGGTGTTGTACTACTTATTGGAGCTACAGTTGTTCCCGAACCTTCAGTAAAATTATATCCAGCCAACAATCCTACTTGTTTAGAATTATATAGTGTAAACCCCGAAGCCAAACCTTTTATTTCATCAATAGAGAGCGCTCTACTCCAAAAACCTACATTTGAAATCTCACCTACAAAACCAACTCCACCAACATCTATAACCCCCCAACCTATTTTTGTTGTATAGGTTGTGTTACTTCCATAATTTGATGTTGTATTATTTACAGATCCAACTTCATTTCCATCAACATAAAGCTTTAAAGATGTACCATTCCCCACAGCTGCAATATGATGCCAAGCGTTATCACTTGGATAATTTGCTAATGGAGATGTAACAGTCCCACCTCCAGCAGTATAACACAATAAATTATTACCCTCAAAGCCAAACTCAACAACATCGTTTTGCCCAAATAATGACATTCTGTTTCTATACTTGGTTTTATCAAATTTTATCCAGCCTTCTGCTGAAAACCGGCTTCTATTAGATAATAATCTGCCACCCAAATCAACGTAAGGATCTGCTGGAGTTGCAGCTGTTGTTGTCTTCACACCATTAAACAATAAAGATGATGGATAAAATTGATTCGTAATAGCAATACTACCATTAGAATCATTCGGACAAGAGGCATTAGTTATATTTGCCGTAGGAACGGCTGGAACTTTATAAAACAAAACACTTGTATTTGGATTTTGTAAAGTAGCTGGACAACTGTTACTTGCAGTTACCGAAACCAATGTAAATGGTGTTGTTTGAGTAAGTACATCATTGATAACGATATCAGAATTGCTTGTGTAATTAAGAACCGTAGTCTGTACATTTGTTATTTCATTTCTATAAACTACTGTAAAAGGACTTACCCCGCCCGTTATTGCAACTTTCAATTTGATTGTTCCAGGAGAAACTAAATTGCAAGATGAATTTGTACTTGTAATTGAAGCTGTATAGCTAACACATTGTCCAAAAGCCGGAAGTAAAAGAAAAAGGAAAAAGATTATGATGAGTATTTTTTTATTCATAAGACAGTATTTTGAAAGGTTAATCTTAATTTATATTAGGGCTCAAAATTTATTAAAATCTAAATTTTTGAAATATACAATCACGTTTTAAATTAAAAACAAATTAATCGCTATACTACTTATTTTAACGATGAAGTGCTATAAATTCAACATTAGTAACACCATATAAAAGCGGCCAATTAATTAAGGTCATCAAATTAATAAATTTAAAATTTGAAACAAAAAAAATGCCACTAAACAACTCTTAAGATGATTTTAAAATTGTTTCACACTTAATCTTATTTACGAATAATTTTACCAATCGGATTTAGATTCAAATGGCTGTATTAAAATTTGTTAATAAACAATTTA